>NZ_CAAAFS010000286.1:0-12083 GCF_900634755.1 Protofrankia symbiont of Coriaria myrtifolia | reverse complement strand
GGGCACCCGCGGCGCGGGTCGCGCCGACGTGCCACAGCTGCGGGATGATCCGGCCGCCGGCCCGGTGCACCGCCTCCGCCACCCGGGCCCAGCCGGCGAGCTGGTCCGTGCCGTGGAACCGGGGGACCCGTTCGCTGCTGCCGGTCGAGGCGTGGTTGACGTAGGTGCCCTCGGTGATGATCAGCCCTACGTCGCTGGCCGCCCGGCGGGCGTAGTAGGCCGCGACATCGTCACCGGGCACGCCGTCCGGGGAGAACTGGCGGGTCATGGGCGCCATGACGATCCGGTTCGCCACGGTCAGATCACCGACAGTGAACGGCCGTCCCAGGGCCTGCGCCACCTGGGTCGTATCCTGCGTCGACGTCACGCACAGTCTCCTCTCGCACTCCGATGGTCCCGCTCCACACGCCCGATTCCGACTCAGGTGATCCAGGTCACGGGTATGGGTACGCCTGTGGCGCGGGTAGGTCCGATGCTTGAACGGGTTTTCGCGGCGTCCACATTCCGCGGACGCTCAGCGGGCCCCCGCGGGGCCGCCGCACCGATCGGCTCGGACGCGTGGCAGCGCGCGATGCCCAATGGGCTGATCTTCTCGGGGCTCTAGTCGAGGCGTCGTTCGAAGGTCACGAGGACCCCGTCGACGCCTCCGGGGCCGATGCGCCCCTTGACCTCCGTCGTGGTGATCGCCTTGAGCTGCCATCCCTGTTTCGCATGCTCGTTGAGGATCTTCTCCAGCCGGTCGCCGGACATCTTGCCGCCGATCAGGCCCTCCCGCAGTTCGACGACCTTGTACTCGAATCGCTCCGCCATGAGCTCATCGTCCCCCGCGACCAGCCGGCCCCGGCATCCCGCCTCCTGGGCATCCGACAGTAGAAGCTTCCTTGACAAATTTTTCTTTCGGTGGCCATGATGAGGCCATGCTCGATGTCGCAGTGATCGAGGACCCGGCCGCCGCCGAGGTCTCGCTCGACCCGGTGCGCGCCCGTCTGCTGGCCGCGCTGGCCGAGCCCGGCTCGGCCACCACACTGGCCGCCCGCACCGGGCTGACCAGGCAGAAGGTCAACTACCATCTGCGCGCGCTGGAGCAGCACGGCCTCGTCGAGCTGGTCGAGGAACGACGCAGGGGCAACTGCACCGAACGGGTGCTGCGGGCCACCGCAAGCTCCTACGTCATCTCCCCGGCCGCGCTGGCGGACGTCGCCCCGGACCCCGACCGGGCCCGGGACGAGACCTCGGCGCGCTGGATGCTCGCCCTCGCCTCCCGCCTGATCAGGGAGGTGGGCGAACTGCTCGCCGGCGCCACCGCGGCCCGCCAGCGGCTGGCGACGTTCGCCGTCGACAGCGAGATCCGCTTCGCCACCGCGGCCGACCGGGCGGCCTTCGCGGCGGAGCTGTCCGACGCCGTCACCGCGCTGGTCGCCAGATACCACGACGAGAAGGCGCCGGGCGGGCGCAGGCACCGCCTGGTGATCGCCCTGCATCCCAGCCTGAAGATCCCGAATGCGAATCCGAACCCACGCCCGAGCCCGGCCGGGCCCGGTCACACCGAGGGGAACTGACCATGTTGAACGAGCAGCTGAACCAGTCCGGGCGCAAGTTCGCGATCGAGCGCGAGACACTGCTGCCGACCACACCCGAGGAGTACTGGGACGCGGTCACCATCGGCAACGCCGGCTGGCTGTGGCCGACGCAGGCCCCGCAGCCACAGGTGGGCGGTTCCTGGGACGGCGGCACGCTGCTGGCCTGGGAGCCGCCGCACCACCTCATCGTCCGCTCCGAGGGGCCGGACGGCTGGTTCAACCAGCTCGAACACCTCGTCGAGGCCCGCGACGGCGGGACGACCTGGGTCCGCTACGTGCACAGCGGGATGTTCGCCGACGACTGGGACAACCAGTACGACGGTGCCTCCAGGCACACCGACTTCTACCTGCACACGCTCGGCCAGTACCTGCGCTACTTCAGCCGCCGCCCGGCGAGCTACGTGTCGGTCGACGCGCCGGCCTCCTCGATCACCCCGGACGGGTTCGACGCGCTGCGCCGTGCCCTCGGGCTCGGCGCAGCCAGGCAGGGTGACCAGGTCCGTGTCACGCTGCCCGGTCTTCGGCCGCTGGACGCTGTCGTCGACTATCTGGCCCCGCACTTCCTCGGCCTGCGCACCGAGGATGCGCTGTACCGGGTCTTCGGCCGTAACGCCTTCGGGGCGCAGGTCTCCGTCGCCGCCCACCTGTTCGCGTCCGACGCGGACCAGCAGGGCACGGAGAAGGCGCTGCAGGCATGGCTTGAGGAGGTCTACGCCTGACGGGGTCCGTGCCGGTGCCGTTTCCCGCGGTCCGGCCGGTGCCCGTCAGCGCAGGCCGGACCGCACGAAGGCGTCGACGACCTGACGCTGCATGGCCATGTAGAGGGCGAAGACGGGCAGGCAGGCAAGACCGGACGCGGCCATCAACGCACCCCAGTTGTCGCCCTCCTCGGTCAGGAAACCGCGGATGCCGAGCTGTACGACGGAGTTCGCCCGTTGCAGGACCAGCGCGGGCCAGAAGTAGTCGTTCCAGGCGGAGATGAACAGCAGGATCGACAGCGACGCCAGCACCGGCCGCAGGTTCGGCACGACCACCGTCCACAGGATCGTCCACGAGCCCCGCCCGTCGATCCGGGCGGCGTCGAGCAGTTCCCGGGGGAAGGCCTGCATGTGCTGGCGGAGCATGAGCACGGCAAGCGCCGAGCACAGGTTCGGGATGATGACGCCGGCCAGGGTGTTCAACAGCCCGAGATTCGACAGCACGAGATAGTTGGAGATCATCGTCACCTGGAACGGGATGAGCCAGGTGGCGACGAACATCAGGAACAGGATGTTCCTGCCGCGGAACTCCCAGGCGGCGAAGGCGTAGGCGGCCAGCAGGCACACCATGAGCTGACCGGCGGCGGTCACGACGGCGATCACGAGGGTGTTGGCGAGCAGCGCGCTCATGTCGAGGTTGTCGAAGACGAAGCGGTAGCTTTCGAGGCTCAACGGCCAGGGCAGCAGCGACTGCCGGAAGATGCGCCCCGGCTGGCGCAGCGAGCTCGCGAACATCCAGTACACCGGAAACAGGCTGATCAGGCTCAGCAGGGCCAGCAGCAGATGGCCGGCCGCGGTTCGCCGGCGGGGTACCCGTGTGCCGCCCGTCGCCCCCCGGCTGTTGTCCTGCCCCTTGTTGTCCCGCCGCCTGTTGTCCTGCCGGTCATTGTCCGCGTCCTTCGGTCGGGGTCAGTTGTCGGCGAAGCTGTAGTGGTCGGCCAGTTTCACCAGCGCCGCCGCCACCACGGCGAAGGCGAGGAAGAAGACGACGCCCGCGGCGGAGGCGAGTCCCGAGTCCAGGCTGCGGAAGCCGAACTCCCAGAGCAGGTAGTACACGTTTGTCGTGCTGTCCACGGGGCCGCCCTGGGTCAGCACGTCGATCAGCGGGAACGTCCACTGCGCGGACAGCAGCACCGTCATGAGCAGCATGAACAGCAGCGTCGAGCGCAGCATCGGCAGCGTCACCCAGCGGGTGGTCTGCCAGCGCGAGGCGCCGTCCATCTCGGCGGCCTCGGTGTAGTCGGCGCTGATCCCGGTGAGCCCGGCCGAGATGACGAGTACGGCGAAACCGAGGATCTGCCATGCGCAGATCATGAGAATGGAGAACAGCGCGGTCGACTCCTCCCGCAGCCAGTTGAACGCGCCGAGCCCGAGAGCGTGGTTCACCAGCCCCGAGGGATCCAGCAGCCACCGCCACACCGCGGCGGCCGCGACCGGCGCGACCAGCATCGGCAGGAAGATCAGCGCCCGGTAGACGGTGCGCGACCGGCCGCTGAGATCACGGACGACCAGCGCGACGGCGGTGGGCAGGATGATGGCGAACGGCACCAGGCCAAGGACGTACCACAGCGTGTTCATCGCGGCGTCCCGTAGCTGCGGGATGGTGAACAGCCGCTGGTAGTTCTCCAGGCCGACGTAGATCCGTGGCGAGGTCGGCAGCAGGTTCCAGCGGTAGAAGGACAGCTGGACGGCTTCGATGATCGGTTTGTAGGTCCACAGCGCCAGACTGATCATCCCTGGCAGCAGGTACAGGTACGGCGGTACGGCGGCGAGCATCCGGCGGGCCAGCGGCGGCCGGACGGCGCTGACGCGCGGGCGGGAGACGGCACCGTCGACAAGGGCTGTGCCGGCTGTGCCGGCCAGGACGGCCGTGCCGGCGGTGCCGGCCGGGATGGCGGTGCCGGTGGCTGCCGTGGAGACGGCGACTTCGACGAACACGGCTGGGAACGTCCTCTCCGGGTGTCCGGGAGAAAAAGCCCGCGACCGGACGAAGAACCCCGGCCGGCCGGCGTCCGCTCCGGGCGCACGGGAGGACGGGTCGCCGGGTCGCCCGTCCCGGAGACGCGCCGGGACGGGCGTGAACGGGCGCCGGATACGGGCTGCGTACGTCTCGGGCGTGGTCAGAGATCAGGCGTAGGCAGAGGCGATCTTTGCCATCTCCTCGATGTTCCTGTCATAGATCACTTCGGTGTCGGCGATCGGGATCGCGGTGGCGACGGCTCCCGCCGGATACACGTCGACGCGGGTGTACTCGCCGCCGGCCAGGCCGGTGAACCGGTCGGTCGGGCCGATCGTGCCTGCCCGGTAGGCGCTGGAGCCCGCCACCCAGACCGGCACCGCGCCGATGGCGCCCGCGGACGAGTGGTGCGCGTGCCCGGCCAGGAGAATCTTCACGTCGCTGCCGGCCAGGACGTCGGCCAGTTTCTCCGGCTCGGCGAGCAGCAGCGCGTTCACCAGCGAGATGGGCGAGGGCACGGGCGGATGGTGCAGGGCGAGGACGGTGCCGGCCGCCGCCGGGGTGGCCAGCTCGTCCGCGAGCCAGCGCAGCTGGGCGGTGCTCAGCGCACCGCTGTGTCTGCCCGGCCGGGTGGTGTCGAGCACGATGACCCGCAGGTCGTCGATCCAGTGCACATGGTCGTACGGCTCCGCCGTCGGTTCCGCGCCGAGCAGCCCGGCCCGGAACGGCCCGCGGGAGTCGTGGTTGCCGACGGCGTAGAGCACCGGTGCACCCAGGCGGGCCGCCACCGGCTCGACCAGGTCGCGCAGCCGCTGGTAGGCGGCCAGGTCGCCGCTGTCGGCGAGGTCGCCGGTGAGCAGCAGGGCGTCGATCGTCGTCCCGGCGGCCTCGATCTGCTCGAGGACGGTACGCAGCGTGGCATATGAGTCGATCTTGCCGTGCAGCAGCTCGTCCTCGCGGACGATGTGGGTGTCGCTGATCTGGATCAGGGTGTGGGTGGGGGTGTACGCGGTCAGGTCCGGGGATGCGGGCACGGAAGTCCTTTCGAGAGCCCTTTCGAGCCGGGAGGCGGGTGTGTCCGCCGGGACGAGCAGGGCTTCGACCAGGCGGTCCAGCGCGTGCCCGGTCGCCCCGTGCGCGAGCAGGTACGCGCGGGTGCCGCCGTGGCTGGTGCGGATGCGGGCCAACGAGCGCAGGATGAGCTCCGGCGGGCTGTCGAGCAGGGCGGGCGGCAGCGGCGTGCCCTCGGCCGAGAGCCAGCTGGACATCCGCTGGACGGTGGCGGCGGCCTCGTCACGCAGGAAGTACGATGTCAGCGCGAAATCCTGCGCGATCACCTCCGCCGGCACCCCGACCAGGTCGAGGACCAGGGCGATGACCAGGCCGGTGCGGTCCTTGCCGGCGCTGCAGTGCACGATCGCCGGCAGCGCGTCCGGGGCGGCCAACGCCAGCACGGCCGCGGTGAGGCGGGCACCCAGGTGGTCGACGATGTGGTCGTAGATGCTCCCCAGGTCGCCGGAGGCACTCGCGGCGCGGATGGCCTCCGTCGCGGTGAAGGAGCCCACGGACGCGGATCCACCGGCCCCGTCGTCGGCAGTCCGCTGCCGGGTCACCGGCAGCGTGTAGACGGGAATCCGCCGGTGCTCCACGGCGAGCCGGCCGAGCTGGTCCGGGGCGCGTGTCACCTCGGCGTCCTCGCGGAGGTCGACGACGGTGCGCAGGCCGATCTGGGCGAGGACGGCCCGGCCGCGGCTGTCGAGCCCGTGCAGGGAGCCCGCGCGCAGCAGCGTCCGCCAGCGCACCGTACGACCGTCCGCGGTCGGATACCCGCCGACGTCCCGGAGGTTGATCGGGCCCGACGGGAGCGGGACGCGCCGTGGTTCCACCGCCGCGGCAATGGTCGCGGCAATGGTTGCGGCGACGGGCCCGGCGGGCCGCCCGGTCGTGTCGGTCAGGTCGGCACCGTTGGTCGGCGGGGTCTGCCCGGTCACCGGGTCACCGTGCCGGCATGATGGTGGCGGCCTGCTTCTGCGCGTCGGCCAGGGTGGACGCGGGGTCCTTGCCGCTGAAGACGGCGCCTTCCACCGCGGTCATCATCGCGTCCCCGATCTGGAGGTAGTTGTCACCGGGGAAGGACTCCCAGGGCTGCAGCCGGGTGAGCTGGTCGAGGTTCGGCCTGATGAGCGGGTTGGCCTTCGCCCATCCCTGCAGACCGTTCGGGTCGTCCACGAGCCCGGTCCGCAGCGGCAGATAGCCGATCCTGGAGGAGATCTGGGTGTAGGCGTGGTCGCTGGTGAGGAACTTGATCAGCTCCCACGCGGCGCGCTGCTTGGCCGGGTCCCTGCTGAAGACGGCCAGCCCCGATCCCGAATTGGTGGGGACGACGGGCTTCGACCCGAACGAGGGCTCGCTGGTGGCGTCGAGTTCCCAGCCGTTCGCTTTGGCGCCGGTCATGAACTGCCCCTGCAGGGCACTGGTCTCGAGAATCATCCCGAGCTGGCCGCTGCTGAACGCCTTGAACGCCTGCTGCTGGTCGAGGTTCGGCATCACGCCGCTGCGCACCAGGTCGGCGGCCATCGACACCGCTTCGACGGCGGGCGCGTCGGCGAAGGACAGCCTGCTGCCGTCGGCGGAGAGCACCCGGCCGCCGGCCGAGCGGACGATGCTCTGGAAACACCAGTCGCCGGCCGCCTTCGTCAGGCAGTCCACGACGATCCCGTCCGTGCCGGTCCTCTGTTTGATCGCGAGAGCGGCTGTCCTCACCTCCGCCCAGGTCTTCGGCGGGTTGGCCGGGTCCAGGCCGGCCCTGGCGAACAGCGTCCTGTTGAACCAGAGGATCGGGGTGGAGAAGACGTAGGGGACGGCGTAGGTCCTACCGTCTACGTCGCCGAGCGTGCGCGCGGTCGGGGCGAACGGATGGTCGCCGCCGAAGTTCGCCTGGACGGCATCCCGTCCGACCAGGGTGTCGAGCGGCTGGGCGCCCAGGCTGCCGGCGGCGAACCGCAGCGCGTTGAAGGTGATCTGGGCGACGTCCGGCGGGTTGCCGGCCAGGATCTGGTTCTTGACGCTGCTGACGTAGTCGGTGCTGGTGCCGGTCACCCCCTGCGGCGGCTGGCCCTTCACCGTGATGTTCGGGTGCGCGGCGTGGAAGTCGGCGAGCAGGCCATCGATCACCGGCTTCCACGTCCCGGTGCTCGTGAGGTTGTAGCTCTCGAAGACGATCGAGACCTTCTGGTCCGGGGAGAGCTCGGGAATCGTGCCGGACGTGCCGGCGGCCGTACCCGCGGGTGCGGACGAGGACGTCGCGCACGCGGTGGCCAGCGCCGCGACCAGCGTGAGGCCGGCTGTGGCACGCAGCGTGGCACGCAGCGGGCGTGATCGAGGTAGGCGTGATCGAGCCACGGGCATGCTCCTTGGAGATCGTGGCGGGAGGTGGCCCGGGTCGCGGCGACCCGGGTGACTCAGACCGTCGCTGAGGTGGCCGTGCGCGCGGTCGTGTCCGAGGCCGCTTTCGAGGCCGTTGTCGAGGCCGCCTCTGTCGGTGCCGTGCTGGCGGGGGACGGCGTCGGGATCACGGGTGTGGGATCGGCGGGCGTGGGAGCGGCGGAGAGCACCTGGTCCCGGGCGGCTGATGGCCGCCACTCGAGGCGGCGTCCGCTGGCCCGGTCGAACAGGTGCACACGCGAGACGTCGACGGTGAGGTGGGCATGCTCACCGACGGTGAGCCCGAGCGGGCGCGGACCGCGCAGCGCGACGGCCTGTCCGCCCACGTCGCACCAGGCGACCTCCTCGCTGCCGAGGTTCTCGACCGTGGTGACCACGCCGTGGATGCCGGGGGCCGGTCCGGCGGCCGAGGTTCGCGCGCCCGCCCCGGCAGGGGATGCGGCGCCGACCGGCGCACCGGGGGATGCGGTGCCGACCGGTGCGCCGGCCCCGGCCGCGGTGAGCTGGAACGCGTTCTCGGGCCGCAGCCCCACGATGACGTCGCGGGGCTCGCTGACGCCCGGCCACAGGGGGATGCGCAGTCCCTCCGCGACGGCCGTCAGCGTGCCACCGTGGTTTTCGATCCGGGCCGGGAGCAGGTTCATCGGCGGGGCACCGAGGAAGCCGGCGACGAACACCGAGGCCGGCGAGTCGTACACCTCGGTCGGGGTGCCGGCCTGTTCGACACGCCCACCGTTTAGCAGGACCACGCGGGTCGCCATGGACATGGCTTCCACCTGGTCGTGGGTGACGTAGACGAAGGTGCGTCGCAGCGTGCGGTGCAGCGCGGTGAGCTCGGTACGTGTCGCCGTGCGCAGTTTCGCGTCGAGGTTCGACAGCGGTTCGTCCATGAGGAAGGCCGCCGGGTCACGCACCAGCGCGCGGCCGAGTGCCACCCGCTGGCGTTGCCCGCCGGAGAGCTCTCTGGGGCGCCGTCCGAGCAGTTCGCCGAGTTCGAGCTGGTCGGCGACCTCTCGGACCTGCCGGGCGATCTCCGCTCTGGGTCGTCGCGCGGCTCGCAGCGGAAAGCCGATGTTGCGCTCGACCGTGAGGTGCGGGTACAGCGCGTAACTCTGGAAGACCATCGCCAGGTCACGCTGGCGGGCGGGGAGATGGGTGATGTCGCGGTCGCCGAGCATGATGCGCCCCCCGCTCGGCTCCAGCAGGCCGGCGATCATGCGGAGCAGCGTGGTCTTCCCGCAGCCGCTCGGTCCCAGCAGGACGAGGAAGTCGCCGTCCGCTATGTCGAGGGAGACGTCGTCCACCGCGCGGACGCCTCCGAAGTACCTCGTGAGGCCCTCGATCCGGATCTCTGCCACCAGCCGCTCCATGTACGTTCGTTCCAGAGGATCAGGTGATCCCGGTTCGTCGTTACATGGCAGGGTCGGCGGCGCAGATGAATGGCCCTCGACGGGCTGGAAACAGATAGCGGTCACTTATCGTAATAAATCTTCGGGCTATCTCATGTCGCCGCGGCCTTGTCCCTGGTGGGACGGTGGTACGAGGAGGCCGATTGATCACTCTGAGTCAGGATGGCTCTGGGCTCTCCGGCTCCGCGCGTACCCCGAAGATGTTGGCGGTGATCGTCCCAGTGCGCTGTGGGTTGTTCTCCCGGCGCAGGCTTACCGCGAGCTGCAGGGCGTTGAGCAGCAGTAGCGAAGCCAGCCGGCTTGCGATCATGTCGCTGCCGATGGGCCAGTCGGGGGTCCCCACGACGAGGATGATGTCGGCGATGTCGGCCAGCGGGCCGGCCGTGTAGCTGGTGATCCCGATGACGGGGGCTCCCGCGGTGTGCGCCGCCTCGGCGGCCCGCAGCGTGGGCTCGTTCGCCCCGCTGCTCGTGACGACCAGACAGACGTCCGAGGCGGCCAGCAGCCGGGCGGAGATCTCCTGGACGAGCGAGTCGCCCGGCGCCTCCGCCGGGCGGCCGATGCTGAGGAACCGCAGGGCCGCGTCCTGGGCGATCGGTGCCGACCCGCCGTTACCGACGACGAGCAGCCGACCGGCCTGGTCCAGCAGGTCCACGGCGGGTGCGAGGCTGGCGCGGTCCAACGGGCCCAGCGCGTCGCCGAGCACCTTGGCCGCCGCGCCGAAGACGGTGTCCACCAGGCGCTCGACGGGATTGGCACCGCCCGCCCAGCCGACCTCGCCGCGCAGCGCCACGGCGCCGCTCTCCCGGGCGAACTCGACGCGAAAATGCTGGAAACCACGGAAACCGAGATGCTGGCAGGCGCGCACCACGGTGGCGGTGGACGTCCCCGCGGCGTCGGCGAGCTGGGCGACCGACCACTCGACCACCTTCCCCGGCTGGGCCAGGCACACCTCGACCACCCGCTGCTCGCTCGGGACAAGGCCCGGCAGCGCCGCTCGGATGGCGGCGAAGAGCCCGCCTGGGCGAGAGCCGGACCGTCCGGGGGAGGGGATCACCATGGGATGGTTCATACACGCCGAAGCTGACGGCGGGGTGTGGCCGTACCGCGGCCCCGTGTGGTGAGGAGGCGATCCGGGATGCGCTCTCGGCGAGGACGTCGCCCTGGTGAGAACGCGGGACCGGGCCGAGCGCTCATCTGGTCCTGATCACGACGGATTTCATGATTTTGTCAGCGAAGGTCTGCCTTTTGGCGTCCCAGAGCGGCCACAGGAAGCCTACATAGAACGGCAGAGCATCCAGGAAGTGGCACAGCCGGCGGACGAACGCCCGGCCGAGGCCGAGCGGCCGGCCGTCGAGTTCGCGAACCAGCCTGATACGCGCGATGCGTCTGCCCGGCGTCTGACCGGTGACGCCCTCGAGACAGCACATGATGATTATGGACGCGAAAAAGATGAGACCGCTGATTCCGTCGGCCGAGGAGGAAGGCGCAGCGGCGGCCGGGACCGCGGAGACACCCCAGACGATCAGCAGGTCGATGAGGGTGCCCCTGACCCGGGCGCCCCAACCGGCGTAGTACGACCGTACGGAGGCGCCGTACGGGGCTGGTGGCTGAGGGCCGTAGCCGTAGGGGTTCCCGTAACCAGGTGGCTGTGGATATCCGCCGCCGGGCTGTTGACCCCGTGGCCCGCTGCCGCCCGGGCCGCCGGGGGCCACCGGGGGGTACGAGCCCGGCGGAGCCGCGTACGGGGCCGGCGCGGAGTACGGGGCCGGCGGGGGCCCGTACGCGGCCGGTGGAGGCGGCGGGACACGCGGCGCGCCGCCGCCGAGCGGCGGCGGATATCCCGGGAACGGCATCTCGGCTCCGCGGCCGCGAGGGCTGGGCGGGAGGAAGGGCGGGGCGGGCGGCTGGCCGATGTTGGCGGTCGGCGCGACGCCCGGGCGGGCCTGGCCGCTCGGGAACGGCGGCCGCGCGGAGGCCGGCTGCTGGACGGCAGCCTGCAGGTCGTCGTCGAGGCGGAGGGCGATGCCGGCGCGGGCGGTCCAGCCCGGGCCGTACACGGCGGCTGCGCGGGCCAGCTCCAGAGCGAAGGCGTGGGCGGACGGCTGGCGACCGTCCGGATCCTTGGCCAGCGCCCGCATGATCACCGCGGCCACCGGCGCAGGCACACCAGCCGGCGGCGCGGGAACGGTGTAGATGTGCTGCTGGGCGAGCACGGTCGGCGGCAGGGCGGGGTCGAACGGCGGCGCGCCGCTGAGCAGCTCGTAGAGCATCACCCCCAGGGCGTACAGGTCGGTGGCCGGGCCCAGCCGTCTGGCGAGGAGCTGCTCGGGGGCCATGTACCGGGGGGTGCCGACGATCGCGCTGGCGGTGGTCGCGGACCCTTCCACCAGCTTCGCGATGCCGAAGTCGGTGACCTTGAGCAGCCCGGCCGCGTCGAACAGGATGTTGTCGGGTTTGATGTCGCGGTGCAGGACGCCCCGCTGGTGCGCGCTGCCCAGCGCCGCGGCCACCGCCAGCCCGACCGCGCAGGCGGCCTCGGGCGGTATGCCGGCCCGGCGGCGGGTCAGGGTGCCGCCGCTGAGCAGTTCCATGACGATCAGGTGGAGGTCGCCGGCGGGGATGGAGTCGTAGACCCGCACCACGTGCGGATGGTCGAGGGCGGCGAGCAGCCGCGCCTCGGCCCGGCTGCTCGCCGCGGTCTCATCGGTGCCCGCAGGCAGGATCTTGATAGCCACCGGACGGTCCAGCTCGCGGTGCCGGCCCTTCACCACCAGCCCGAAAGCTCCCCGGCCGAGGACCTCGCCAAGTTCGTAGGCGGGCAGCGCCGCGGCGATCTGCGCCTCGTTGATAATCACGATGTGGGAGCTGTCATGTGTCGACCACGGCGTCCACCGTTCATCATGCCGAATCCCCCAATATCCCTGTACGACGC
>NZ_CAAAFS010000285.1:0-31082 GCF_900634755.1 Protofrankia symbiont of Coriaria myrtifolia | reverse complement strand
ACCCGATGCAGCGCATGCTCGTCGGCTGTTTCGGAACAGGTGACAGGCGGCCAGCGACCGTCGGGACGTGCGGGACCGGGGTGCGGCCGTTCGCCGCTCAGATGGCTCCGGCTCCACAACGACGGGCGCGGAGCCGGAGCTGAGTCCACGAACGACCTACCCGCCGAACTGCGGTTGATCTGCCTTGACTTCGCGCCAGTCCCGGTACGCTGGACATCATGACTGTCATGCCGTTCACCGAGGCGCGCAACCGGCTGTCGGAGCTCATTGACGAGGTGGGGCGGACTCATGAGCGAGTGGAGATCACCCGTCACGGGCATGCGGTGGCGGTCCTGATCTCTCCCGATGACCTGGCGGCGCTGGAGGAGGCGCTGGATGTGTTGGCGAGTCGGGAGGCGATGCGGCAGCTTGCGGAATCCCGGGACGCCCGCGAGTCCGGCGACGTGCTCGATGCCGAGGAGCTCGCCGCGCTCATGGCGAAACGGGCGCGCCGCGCCGAGTCGCCCCACACACGGTGACCGGAACTGGCGAGCAGCCGTTTGAACTTCGGATCACTGGTCCTGCGGCGCGTGCTCTCGCCAGCCGGTTGCCCGAGAAGATCGCGGCTGCCGTCCACGAGTTCGTCACGACCACACTCCTGGACAATCCTCACCGGCTTGGCAGACGCCTCCTGCTTCCACCGTACGAGGGCACCTGGTCCGCTCGTCGCGGCAGTTACCGGGTGTTGTATGAAATCGACGAGGACAACCGCATTGTTACCGTGACCGCCGTCGAACATCGCTCCGACGCGTACCGCTCCCGCTGACAGGGCGGCCAGGGCGGATCTGGGAGGGCCGAACTATCCGGCGGGCTGGGGGAGAGGAGCGAGCTGGGGGAGGGAGATCGGTACGCTCGCTGGTGTGAGCCGCGCCCGGCAGGAGGTCACTCTCACCGAGGACCTCGTCATCCTGACCATCCGGGGCGGCCGGTTGTGCGTGCTGCTGGTCGAGCGCGGGAACGAGCCGTTCCTGGGGAAGCTCGCGCTGCCGGGTGGCTTCCTGCGCGGAGACGAGAGCCTCGACCAGAACGGACGTCCCGCCGCCCTCTAGGGCCGGCCCCGCGACCGTCCTGCTACCCCCGATGATGCGCCCGCTCCGCCGCATCCTGAGTGAGATCCTGACCAGGAGTCGGTGCCTCTCCGTGCCACCTGGCTGGGTGTGGACGTGGCCTCGCGCTATTCGTGATGGAGCAACCGGCGTACGACGACGGCAACCTGATCGATGTCGGTAGGTGCCAGCGTGCCGAGACGCCGGCTGACGCGACGGGACGAGATGGTCCTGGGCTGTTCGCACATCACCCAGGACGGACGGTTGAGCCGGTGGGTCGGAGCACGGGTCACGGGCACGTGGTGGGCAAGCGCGCGATCCCTGCTCGTGATCGGGCACACGACCAGGAGCCGGCCCGCGACGAGCTGGTCATAGCCGGTATTGGAGATCACCACGACGGGTCGTAGGCCGCCCTGTTCGTTTCCGGCGACCGGATCGAGGTCGACAAGAAGCACCTCGCCTGGCGTCACTCCCGCTCCTCGGCGTACTCCGGCCACTCGGAGACAGGGTTGCCAAGACCGTCGGAGACGGTGGTGTCCCAGCCGTCGGCCTCGCGCAGATAGTCCTCCCAGCGCTCGGAGTCGGCCTGAAGCCGGGCGGCGGCCTGCTTGGCGTCACGCCACCAGTTGCGTTCCTCCGCTTCCTCGACAAGCGCGGCCAGTTCCGCGCCCAGAGTGCGGCCGTGGCTGGTGGCCAGCGCCATCAGCCGGTCGCGTACGTCGACCGGGAGCTTCATCGTCGTCACGGCAACCATGCCGATGAGTTTACTAGGAGGTTTACCAGTCGACATACCATCGGGCGACGGACCGCACTGGTTCTCCTCGACGGCGCCACGTCTGGCTGACCGCGGTGGATCTCTCCACCGGTGGATCCCGTGAAGCGGGACGGCGTGCTGTCGGTGCTGGCGGTGGAGCGCGCGAAGGAGCCGTTCCACGCGGCCCTCGCCCTGCCCGGCGGGCTCGTCGAGCCGGGGGAGCGCGCGCCGGAGACGGCGGTACGAGAAGCTCGGCGAGGAGACGGAGGTGATGATCGACAAGTCGACTTGTTCGATCATGAATCGGGCTGTGCGGTGAGGGCGTCGAGCGTCCCGCTGGTCCCGGGTCCGTCGGCTGCGACGTACGTTGCCGGTCATGCCCACAGCGAGCCGGTCCGGGTCTGGGAAGCAACGGCGGCGTCGGAGACCCTCACCGCAGCCGCAGCCGCAGCCGGTGCCGGGCGGCGGGCACGACGAGGCCACTGGCTCCCGCCGACCCCGCATGCCGCACGTCATCGCTGCCGTGGCGGGCCTCCTGCTGACGGCGCTCGTGGCCGCGGTCGCCGGCCGGCACGGCACCCCGTTCCCGCTGGATGCCGACGTCCACCGCTGGGCGCTCGACCACCGTAGCCCCGCGGTGACGGACGCCGCGATCGTGATCACTGCTACCGGGAGCGGCGCCTGTGCCTACGCCCTGGCCGCGGTTGCGGGTGCCCTCGCGGTACCCGGGCGAAGGTGGTGGCGCGGTGCGGTGGTCGGGATCGCGGCCCTGGCCGTGGGGCAGCTGCTCCGGGCCTCGCTGGCCATCGCCGTGGACCGCGCACGCCCACCCGCGTCGGACTGGGCCTGGCACGCGTCCGGCCCCGCGCTGCCGTCGGGGCACACCAGCACCTCCGCCCTCGTCGCCGTCGGCCTCGCCGTAGCCCTCACCTACCGTAGTCGACGGCGTTTCACCCGGGTCGTGGCCGCCGCGGTACCCGCGACGTGGGCGCTTGCCGTCGCGACCAGCCGGGTCTACCTCGGGATGCACTGGCTCACCGACGTCGTCGCCGGATGGCTCCTGGTCACCGTCCTTGCCTGCACGGCCCTGCCCCCGCTCGGCGCGCTCCGCACCGGGACGGGCCCCGATGGCCGCGGCGGTCAGGAGAAGACCACCGTGGAGTTACCGTGACGCAGGACCCTGTCCTCGCAGTGCCAGAGCACCGCCCGGCTCAGTACCAACCGCTCGACGTCGGCGCCGCGCCGCTTGAGAGCCGCGATGTTGTCACTGTGCCGAACCCGCACGACGTCCTGCTCGATGATCGGGCCTTCGTCGAGATCCTCGGTCGCGTAGTGTGCGGTCGCGCCGATGAGTTTCACGCCACGTTCCTTGGCCCGTTCGTAGGGGCCCGCGCCGGCGAACGCGGGAAGGAAGGAATGGTGGATGTTGATGACGGGACAGCCGACGCTGTCGAGGAAGTCGGCCGAGAGGATCTGCATGTAGCGGGCGAGCACGACGAGGTCGAAGTTGCCCTGCAGCAGTTGCAGCTGCCTGGCCTCGGCTTCCGGCTTCGTGTCGCGGGCCACCGGTATGTGGACGAACGGCACGCCGAACGTCCGGACCTCGCTCGCGAGGTCGGCGTGGTTGGAGATGACCAGACCGATGTCGACCGGCAGCTCGCCTCGCCGGGCACGCCAGAGCAGGTCCAGCAGGCAGTGGTCGTACTTCGACACCATGATCGCTACGCGCTTCGGGGTGGACGCGTCGCGGAGGGACCACTCGGTCACCTCGAACTTCTCGACCAGCGCTTTCGTGAAGTTCTTGGTCATGTCGTCGAGGTGGGCCTGCAGGCCGGGCCGGTGGAAGGTCATCCGCAGAAAGAACTGGCCGTCCACCGGATCGGTCGTCGCCTGGTCCGACTCGACGATGTTCGCCCCGTGATCGGTGAGGAACTGGGACACCGCGGCGACGATGCCGGGGCGGTCCGCGCACTGGACCGTGAGCCGACCGAGATCCGATCGGACCGGATCAGCGCCCTGGCGCGGCCGTACCGGTGACGGCTGTCGACGCTTTTCCGCGTCGATCAGGGTCCTGTCCGACACAAGGTCCTCCCGAAAAGATCGCTGGGTGAGGCGGCCGGCGGTCTTCCCGGATGAAGCCGTCGCGGGCCATGGGCTCATGCTAGGGACACGACCTCGTCGGCACGGCGGCGCGGACGACCTCGTCGACGCGCGCGACGCTCCATTCAACCTGGGAAAAAGCCGGCTGTCGGGCGGAGGATCGGCATGTCGCATGCGGTGGTGACCGGTCGGAGAACGTCACACGGTTCCGCGTGGGAGAACGGCATACGGACAAAGGCATCCTGATGGATGATCGTTGTCGGTATCTTCCTCGTCCGCCTGGGAAATACGGGTGACTACGGGGTAGGCGTTCTCACGGGAGCCGAGATGAGCGATGGGCGCACGTGCCGCGTGCTTCCGGACGGTGGCCCTCCCTCTGACGAGACCGTGGAGTGGACCGCACGCGTCGAGCGGATCGCCCCGCTGCTTGTCCGGTACCGGGACCAGGCTGAGCGGGAGCGGGTGACACCGGTCGCGGTCATTGACGCGCTGCGCGAGGAGAACATCCATCGGATGTGGGTCGCACGCGACTTCGGTGGTGGGCAGGTCAGCGTACGGACCGGTTCGGCCGTCCTGCAGGCGCTCGCCCGCGTCGACGCGTCCGTCGCCTGGCAGATGGGGGTTCAGGGCGCCATCGGCAGAATGTCGGACTATCTGCCGGAGCCGGTGGCGCACCGGCTCTTCAGGGAAAGCACGGGGCTGGTGGTCGGCGGGATCAATCCGACCGGCCGGGCCGAACCCGTGCCCGGTGGATATCGGCTGAACGGTACGTGGGCGTTCGCGAGCGGCGCGGTGCACGCCGACTGGCTGGTGTGCGCCGCGACTCTCCCGCGGGACGATGCTCTCCCGCGAGACGGTGCGCCGCTTCCCGGGGGGTCGCGGACGTTCATGGCCTTCGTGCCGAAGAGCGCCGCCCGGTTTGTCGACGACTGGTTCGTCGGAGGGCTGCGCGGTACGGGAAGCGCGACGTTCCGCGTCGACGGTCTGGTCGTCTCCGACGGGTACACGGTCGACGGTTCGCTGCTGCGCGGTGCCCCCGCCGACCGTCCCTCGCGGGCCTATGGCATCGCCTACTACGACTTCGCTCCGTTCACGACGGCGTCGACGGCGCTGGGAATCGCCCAGGACGCCCTTACCGCCTTCCGGTCGCTGGCCCGGGAGAAGACTCCCGCCAGGGCGACGAGCCCGCTGGCCGCGAGCCACACCGTGCAGGCGGGGCTGGCCCGCGCGGAGGCCCTGGTGCGGGCGGGTGCCCTGTTGCTTGCCGATGCCGCCGATCGTGTGACGGCATGCGGTGGGTACGGCGGGGAGGATCTCAGCGCCCTGATCCGCCTGGCGGCCGCGGCCGTGGGCGAGAACACCGTGTCCGCCGTGGACGTGCTCTACGACCTGGCCGGAACGAGTTCCCTGTACACCGCCAGCCGGCTGGACCGCTGCTTCCGCGATATCAACGCGGCGGTCAAACACATCACTCTCGCGCGGACGAATTTCGAGATGGTCGGGCAGTACCTTCTGGGCGGATCGCTTCTGATGCGACGGTGACCCGGCAGCGGGAAACCGATATCGGCGCCGGGCGGCAACCCACCCTGCCCGTACGGGCGCTCTCCTCGGTCCCGGCCGCGCAGGCGGTGGCCGTGTCGCCGTGGGGCCAGCTGGCCCTCGCGTACACCGACGACAACGACGACAACTCGTTCGACCAGGTGATTCTCGGCCTCGGCGCCAGCAACTCCGACTGGTAGCAACGCCGGCTGGTAGCAACTCCGACTGGTAGCAGGCCCGACTGGTAGCGGGCGGCCCCGGCCGGCTCCCCGCTCCCGGTCTGTCGCGGGCAGGCCGGGAGCGGGCCGGGCAGCGTCCGCGGAGACGGGGCAACGGGACAGGCGAAGAGCGGATCAGGCGTGGGTCTGCCGCTCGTCGGCCCGTGCGAGAGTGGACGGATGTGGGTGGGAGTGCTCGGCGCCCTCGAGGTGCGAGGTGACGACGATCGGGAGATCGACATCCCGGGCTCCCGGCGGCGCGCCCTGCTGGTCCGCCTGGCGCTGGACGCCGGCCGTCCGGTCAGCGTCGCCGCACTCGTGGCCGCCGTGTGGGCGGGCGAGCAGCCGGTCGAGGAGGCCAACACCTTACAGACCCTCGTGTCACGGCTGCGTCGCTCGCTCGGTGACGGGGCGCTGGTCGCCAGGTCGGCGGGCGGTTACCGCCTTGCCGTCGACGCGGACGACGTCGACGCGTCCCGCTTCGAGCGGCTGGCCGCCGCCGGGGCGGCCGCCCTGCGGGCCGGTGACCCGCAGGGCGCGTCCACCCAGCTGAGCGCCGCTCTCGCGCTGTGGCGCGGGCCCACGCTCGCCGAGGCCGACGTCTCGCCGGCGGTCGCGGCCCACGCGGCCCGGCTGCGCGAGGTGTACCTGAAAGCCGTGCTCGACCGGGCGGAGGCCAACCTTGCCGCGGGCCGGGAGTTGGAGGTCGTCGCCGCGCTCGAGGCGCTGGCAGCCGAACATCCGCTGCACGAACGGCTGGCGGGCCAGCTGATGACCGCGCTGACGGCCACCGGCCGGCAGGCCGACGCGTTACGCACCTACGAGCAGCTGCGGGCCCGGCTGGCCGATGAGCTCGGCGTCGACCCGTCCGCCGAGCTGCAGGCGGTTCGGCTGGCCGTCCTGCGTGGTGGGCCGGCGGACTCCCCGGGGCACTGGCCGGCGCGGCGCGCGGCCCCGCAGGCTCGCACCAACCTGCGGGCCCCGTTGACGACCTTCGTCGGCCGTGACACCGAGATGGCGGGTATCGCCAAGTCGCTTGCCGGCAACCGGCTGGTCACGTTGGTCGGCCCCGGTGGTGCCGGCAAGACACGGCTGGCGGGCGAGGCGACGGCCCGCGTCGTCGACAGCATGCCGGATGGTGTGTGGTTCGTTGAGCTGGCGTCGGTGACCGACCCAGCGGACCTGCCCCAGACCGTCCTGGGCGTCCTCGGCCTGCGGGAGGCCCAGATACTGGACCGGCCCACGAAGCGCACCACCCGCGACGCCGTCAGCCGGCTGCTCGAGGGGCTCGCGGACAGGCAGGCCGTCGTCGTCCTGGACAACTGTGAGCATCTGCTCGACGCCGTGGCGCGGCTGGCCGACCTGCTGCTCGCGCGGTGCCCCCGGCTGCGCGTTCTCACCACCAGCCGCGAACCGCTGGGCATCTTCGGCGAGGTGCTGCTCGTCGTGCCTCCGCTGGCCCAGCCCGCCCCGGACGCGCCCGCCGCCGATGTTCTCGGATTCCCCGCGGCACGCCTGTTCGCCGACCGGGCGGCCGCGGTCCGTCCCGGCTTCGTCGTCGACGAGGTCTCCGCCCCCGCGGTCATCGAGATCGTGCGCCGGTTGGACGGGCTGCCACTGGCGATCGAACTGGCCGCGGCACGGCTGCGCACGCTCCCGCTCGCCGAGATCGCCGGACGGCTGTCCGACCGGTTCCGGCTGCTCACTGGCGGCAGTCGCACCGCCCTGCCCCGGCACCGCGCCCTGCGGGCGGTGGTCGAATGGAGCTGGGACCTGCTGACCGAGCCCGAACGGCTGCTCGCGGAACGCCTCGCGGTGTTCCCGTCGGGTACCACGACGCGCAGCGCGGCCGCCGTCTGCTCCGGCGGGGCTGTCCGCGCGGACGACGTCGGCGACCTGGTGGCCGCACTGATCGACAAGTCGCTGCTCCAGCCGGCCGTGGGCGGCACCCGGCAGCGGATGCTGGAGACGATCCGCGAGTACGGCCTGGAGCGGCTGGCCGAACGCGGCGAGCTGGCGTGGCTGCGCGAACGGCATGCCACGTACTTCGAGGAGCTGGTGCGTACGGCGCAGCCGCACCTGACCCGGGCCGACCAGCTCGAGTGGTTGGAGGCGCTCAAGGCCGAGCGTGACAACATCCTCGGCGCGCTGCGGCTGCGCTGCGACCGTGGCGACGCGGACGCGGCGCTGCGCATCGCGCTCGGAATCGGCAGCCTGGCGATGCTGCTGGGAAACCACACCGACGTCCCGGGATGGGTGGCCGAGGCGCTCGCCGTGCCCGGGGGAGACGACACGGACCTTCGCGTGATCGGCGAGGCGTTCCACGCCGTGAGCTCGGCCGCCATGGCGGCGACGTCGTCCCCCGCCGAGGTGGAGACCAACCTGGCGCGTTTCGGCGAGCTTGCCGGGCGTCTCGGCTCCGTCGACATCCGCGGATGGCCGCTGATCGGCCTGCTGCGGCCGGGAATGGCGATGCTCAGCGGCGACATGGCGATGATGGAGCGTTACATCGAGGAGGCACGCGCGGGCGACGACCCCTGGCTGTCGGCCGCCGTGCTGGTGCTGCGCGCCGGCCTTGCCGAGAACGACGGCGATGTCGAACGGATGCGGGCCGATGCCGTCACCGCCCTGGCGGAGTTCCGCGCGCTCGGTGAACGCTGGGGCACCGCCGGCGCGCTGCGGGCCGTGGCGATGCTGCACACCCTCGACGGTGAGCTCGACGCCGCCGCGGCGGCGTACGAGGAGGCGCTGGCCCTGATGGGGGAGATGGGGTCACGCGACGACGAGTCGATGCTGCGGATACGCCTGGCAGACCTGGCCATGCGCCGCGGCGACCTGCGGGCCGCCCGCGGCCAGCTCGCGGCGGCGCGCGCCGGCTGCGAGGCCAGTGGAACGACACTGGAGACTGTGATCACTCTGAGTATTCAGGCCCGTCTGGAAAGGCAGGCGGGTGACCTGGCCGCGGCCATGGCGCTGCACACCGAGGCGCTCCGGCGTTTCGACGCGATCTCCCCCACCCATCCGATTCACGGTCACGGTGATTCCTTCGTGCTGGCGTCCGCCGCCCGCATGCACGCCCTGGATGGTGACCTCGCCGGGGCCCGGGCCAGGCTGCGACACGCGTACCCGACGGCTGTCGGCACGAAGGACCTGCCGGTCCTGGCCGCGGTCGGGGTGGTGGTGGCCGACGTCGCCGCCCGGGTGGGCGAGCCTGTCGTCGCGGCCGAGATCCTCGGCGCGTGCGAGGCGCTGCGCGGCAGCGACGACCCCACCGCGCTGGACGTCGCCGAGCTGTCCGCGTGGCTGCGCGGTGAGCTCGGCGACGGCTTCGCCGCCGCGTACGGCCGGGGGCGGGCGCTGGACCGCGCCGCGGCCATCGCCCGGCTCGACCCGGACCGGCTGCCCCACACCACCGGATTCGAGGTGACGCGGGGCAGCCGGTGACCGGCCCGAGGGGCGGCCCGTGAGCCCCACGGCAGTGCGCGTTCGTCAGGTCCGGCGGCCGTACGCCCGCAGGGCGAGCGGTACGAAGACCGCCAGCAGCGCTGCCATCCACCCCGCCGTCCACGCCAGATTCGACGCGACCGGGCCGCCCAGCATCAGCGCGCGCACGGCGCCGACCAGGTGCGAGATCGGGTTCACCCGGACGAACGCCTGCAGCCAGCCCGGCATCGTCGCGACGTCGACGAACGTGTTGCTGCCGAACGACAGCGGCAGGACGAGCAGGAACATGATGCCCTGCACGGAGCCGGAGGTACGCGCCTTCATGCCGATCCACACCGAGATCCAGCAGAAGCACAGTGCGAACGCGACCGACAGCGCCAGCGCGGCGGCCAGCGACAGCGGGCCGGCTGCGACACGGAACCCGATGAGATACCCGAACCCGACGAGGATGACGCACAGCAGCAGGTAGCGCACCACGTCCGCGAGAACCGCCCCGACCAGGGGCGCCGACCGGGAGATCGGCAGTGACCGGAACCGGTCGAACACGCCCTTCTCGATGTCCGCGTTGAGGTTCTGCCCCAGCGCGATGCTGCCCATCGCGACGGACTGGCCGAGCAGGCCAGGCAGCAGGAACTCAAGGTAGTCATGCTGGGAGCCGCCGCCGATCGCACCACCGAAGATGTAGACGAACAGCAGCAGAAAGATGACCGGCTGCAGCGTCACGTCGATGAGCTGTTCCGGCGTCCGGAGGGTCTTGACCAGGTTTCGGCGTGCGATCACCAGCGCGTGGCGCAGGGCCCGCAGGCGCGCCGGCGGGACGGCCGGTCGCGACGCGGGCATGCCGGGTGGCCGGCTGCGCGGCGCGGGGGCTGTGGTCGTGACCGTCATGCGGCCGGTTCCTCCTCGATCTCGGCGCGGCTGCCGGTGCGGCCGCCGGTGAGGGTGAAGAACACCTCGTCCAGGCTTGGCAGGTGCAGGGACAGCTCGGTGACGCGGACACCCGCCGACCGCAGCCGGGCGATCACCTCCGCCAGCACCTCGTCGCCGTCGACGGCGACGGTCAGGTGGTCACGGCCCGCGGGCTCCGGCCGCGACGCGGTGATCTCGGCGAGCAGTTGGCGCACCGTGTCGAGCTGCCCCGGGTCGGCCGGCCGGACGCTCAGGCGCTGGCCGCCGACCACGCTCTTGAGGCCGTCAGGGGTGTCATGGGCGATCACCCGGCCACGGTCGATGACGGTGATCTCGTCGGCGAGCGCGTCGGCCTCCTCCAGGTACTGGGTGGTCAGCAGCACCGTCGAGCCGTCGTGGACGAGGCTGCGCACGACATCCCACATCTGTTCCCTGCGCACCGGGTCCAGGCCGGTGGTCGGCTCGTCCAGGAAGATCACGGATGGTCGGCCGACGAGCGACGCGGCCAGGTCGAGACGGCGGCGCATGCCACCCGAATAGGTCTTGGCCACCCGGCCGGCGGCCTCGACGAGGTCGAACCACTCGATCAGCTCGACCGCCCGCCGGCGGGCCTCGGCGGCGCGCATGTCGAGCAGCTGACCGATCATGACCAGGTTCTCCAGGCCGGTCAGGTCCTCGTCCACGGAGGCGTACTGGCCGGTCAGGCCGATGTGCTGGCGGACCTGCTGCGGGCTGCGCGCCACGTCGAAGCCTGCCACCGTGGCACGCCCGGAGTCGGCGCGCAGCAGGGTGGCGAGGATGCGCACGGCCGTGGTCTTGCCGGCCCCGTTGGGGCCCAGCACGCCGAGCACGCTGCCCTCCCGCGCCGCCAGATCGATGCCGGTGAGCGCCTGGGTGTCGCCGAACCGCTTGGTGAGCGCCTCGGCGTGGATGGCGAAGGTCATGCGGCACAGGCTGCCGGGCCGCGCTGGCACGGCACGTACATGCCGCTGGCACGGCACGTGCGTCCCGCTGGCATCCAGGCGAAGCCCGCTGGCATCCGGCGGAGGCAGAGCGGAATCAGGGGAGACGGGTCAGGGGAAACGGGTCGGGGGAACGCGGCAGAGCCCGGTGGAACTTCGAAGAACGGAAGCGGTGTCCCAGGCGGGCCGCGTCGGTACGCAGGCGGCCCCGGGGGAAGATCCCCGCGCGGGCAGTGCCCCGGGTGGGACGCTGCGCGGTGTGTCGAGCTGGTCAGCGGCCGCTGGCCGCGGCGCGGCGGGCGAACTCCTCGCGGGTGACGTGCTCGGGGCAGTCGACCCTGATGTCGGACGGTTCAAGGCGGTAGTCGAAGAAGGTACATCGGTGGACGGCGGTTCTCGCCCGGCGGACCGCGGGTCTGAAGTGGTGACAGGTGGTACATGCCCGGGTCACGCTGATCAGATGCTCGGAGTGCATGCGTTCCAGCACGTCCAGCAGGGTCGCGAGCAACTGTTCGCCGTCCACGCGGTCGATCCGCGACGTGGCGACCTCGACGGGGGCGGTCCAGCGCGACACCGCACGCGCGGTCCGCTGGCCGTCGGCGGTCAGGTGGAGCCGGTAGTGGCGCCGGTCGTCGGGGTCCCGCTCGCGTTCGACGAGCCCCTTGCGGCGCAGGGCCTGCAGGGCGTCACTGACGGTCGGGTCGGCGACGTCGAGCTCACGCGCCAACGCGCTGGTCCGGGCCGGTGGGGGCGGCCCGGCGTGCAGGTGGACGAGGACCCGCAGCTGGGTGGAGGAGAGCTCGTGCGCCTCGGCCGCGCGGCGGGCCAGCACCTGGAGAGCCTCGCCGATCCGGTCGAGGGCAGCGACGATCTTCGCGTCGAGCCCTGGGTGACGCTCCTCGGGGGTGCCTGGCGGTCTCACGCGCGCGGCCCGGGTAACCGGGGCGGCGTGGCCCGGCCGGCGCCGATGGCGGGGAACGCCGCGCGTCCCGCCGCCGTGCGGGCTCCGCCTGTCGTTGGCACAGCCGTCTCCCGTCATCGTGATCTGTAGTTGTCGAGGCACCGCGGGTCGCCCCCGGCGCCAGGGCCACGGCGGGGACGCCGATGCCCACCAACGGACCTTAGTAAGCGAATTGTACACCTGATGATTAGGAGTCCTTTACATGATGGACGGGGGTGCGGGATCGTCCGCATTGTCGACTGGAACAGGTGAAGCGCATCCGCGTCAGGGCTGGACTGGTCACGTTTCGTGAATGTGTGAGTGGCAGCAGACCTCGATGCGTGCCAGTCGCAACGATCACAGCGCCGCTGGGAAAGGCCCGTAACAGGCATGCGGCAACCGTGCTGGCTGCCCGGATGCCTCGACCGGAGCCCGGGGGGCGCTGTCCGGCGTCCGCATCCGGCGTCCGCGCCACGCGGTCACCGGACAGCTCGCCGGGGGCCCTCGACTCAGGCGGGGTCACGCCCGGTAGCGTGCGGATGGTGGTGGTTGCGCGGTTCCCGGGTCTGGCGCAGGTGGTGTCACGCCTCGCCGCACGCATGTGCGGCGCCATGTCCATATGTCCGGTGCGTTCGGAATTCACACGTCCGGGACATGTCACGTTCATGCGTCCGGATGGTCGTTGACGTGGGCCTGGTATTCCACGTACGCCGTATCACGCCCGGTGACGCCGAGCGGTTACGCGATGTCCGCCTGGCGGCACTGGCCGACGCGCCCGGATCCTTCTGGCAGACCCTGGCGGCCGAGAGCGCCCGTCCCGACGCGGACTGGCGGGCTCGCGCGTCGCGGAACTCGGCGGGTGACGCGCACGCCACGTTCCTGCTGGAACAGGACGACACCACAGTGGGCGGCAGCGTTCCCGCGAGTGACAGCACTCCCACGGGTGACAGCGCTTCGACGGGCATGGTGGACGTCTACCGGCCGTCGCGGGCACCGGAGTTCCGGGAACTGGCCGCGATGTGGGTCGCGCCGGCCGCGCGCGGCACGGGAGCGGCCGACGCCCTCCTCGACGCCGCCGTGAACTGGGCGCGGGCAGTCGGCGCGATCGGCGTCCGGCTGTGGGTCGTGCCGACCAACACGGCCGCGGTCCGCCTCTACGCCCGTCACGGCTTCGAGCGGGCCGGCGACCCGGAGCTCGACGCGGACGACGGCGCGGGCAAAAGCTACATGCCGATGCTGCTCGCCCTGGACGAGAAGGCGGCGGCCTTACCCACGTTCGTGACCCGCGCCCTGGCCCCCTGGACCGACGAGTCCACCTGAACAACCACCAAGTAACGCGCCCCTGTCCCGCAATCAATCAAAAATGGCTGTGCTGTGGGGCGCCATCGTCACTTCCCCAGCATAACGCCAGGCGCGGCACCCCAGAGCCCGCCGAAGATCTGAACATCCCAGCCGTCCGGCGGTATCGGGCTCCGTCCCGGCTTTGCCGGCGCTGTTCCTCGCCCGCCTGGCTCTCAGCGTGGGCGTGACTCCAGGTCGCCGGTTCGCGGGTCGACCGCGATCCCCGCCAGGTCGGACGCGGGGGACCAGCGGACGTATGAAGCGATCATTCCGAGCGCGTGATACGAGTCCGACCGCGCTGCCGCCTGGAGCCACCGCGTCCAGACCAGGACGGCCTCGTCTGGCGGGAGCAGCTCCGCCACCGCCTGGCACAGCCGTTCGAACGGGGCGAGCTCGCCTCGCCGGGCCATGGTCATGCTGGACTCGGCCGCCAGTCCCAGCATCTCCATCGCCGCGTCCGGCTGCCCGGCGCGGTGCAGCCCGATCGCGATCCGGGCATGATATTCGGCCCGTTCGGCGAAAGCGAGCGACGACAGGCCCCGCAACGCGTCCAGGTCGAGCGTGCCGGCGGGCTGTCCCACCAGCTCCCGGCCGCCGCCGGCATCGCCGCCGCCGGCATCGCCGTTGCCGGCCGCCGCCATCGCCAGCAGCGCGGTCAGGCAGGCGCGGGCGGCGTCGTCCGCCTGCGCGTCGTGCAGGAACTCCTCCGCGTCGAAGATGATCCGTCCGTCGTCGCGTCCACCGACCAGCATGTCGAGTGGGCCGGCGAGATGGTCGAGTACTTCGCGGGCATATCGGACGGCCGCCGGACGGTGGCCGCGGTCCCACAGATACCAGGCGACCGAGGCGGCCAGGCCTGCGTCCTCGGGGTGCGTTTTCGGGTCGAGCGCGGCCCGCGCCGCCCACAGGTACCGCGCCACCGCCGCGGGCACGCCGGTGGCGCCCGGCGACAACCGCTCCGCTCCCGCCACGAATCCCTCGGCGACCCGTAACCATTTACGAGCGGCTCGCCCGCGCCCGGCGCGTATCGCGACCAGCACCATCGCCGCCGCGCCCACCGCCCGGACCGCCGCCGCGGCGGCGATCTCCTGTGTCGAGATCTCCCCCGGCCACTGCAGGACCCTGCTGGACGGCAGGGTGTCCGCGATCTCCGCGACCGGTCCGGCCGGTGTGGACCTGGCGAGATCGGCGACGACATCCAGCACGCCCGCCGCCACCCGCACCCGCGCCAGCAGCCCGGCGGCGGCGGTGAGCTCCGGGCAGGGGCCGTCCCGGCGGGCCGCGACCGCGGTCAGGAGCAGCGCCCGCGCTCTGGCGTCGGGTACCTTCAGCGCGCGATCCACCAGGACCCGGCGGACCAGCTCCCGGGTCTGATCCGCCCGCCCCGCCCCGGCCAGTAGCACGGCCCGTGCGCCCAGCGTCATCGGCAGGTCGGTCCGGGTGGCCAGAGCGTCCGTGAGCGCGCGGGCCTCGCCGTCGAGGCCGTGGACGAACAGGATCTCGGCCAGGACGTCGTCGAGCACCGCGTTGCCGGTATCCCCGGCATCCCCGGCAGCGCCGGTTGCGTCGCCGGCTTCCCGGCCAAGCTCGTCGGCGAGGTCGCGCGCCGCGGCCCGCACCTGGTCGGCTAGGCCCTGGTCGGCTAGGCCCTGGTCGGCTAGGCCCGGGTCGGCCAGGCCCGGGTCGAGACGCGAGACGTCCACCGCGGCCAGCGCGTTCGCCAGGCTCAGGGCCCGGCCGCCCGGCCAGGAGATGAGCGAGGTCAGCTCCATCGCCTCGCCGAAACGTCCACTCGCGGCGAACTCCCTGATGAAGGTGACCTTGAACGGCGGTGTCGTGCCCCACAGGTGCTCGATGCCTCTTGTCACCCCCACGAACCCCTCGGGCATCGGCTCCCCGGTCCGCACCAGCAGCGCGGCCAGCGAGGCCGCCGGGCCGGCGAGCCACGGCGGGGCGTCGAGCGTGTCCGGGGCCCACCACTGCGGTCCCAGGAGTCGTTGGGCGACCGGTACCAGTGCCCGCACCGTCTCCACCGCCGGTGCCTTCGCGCCACGCTGCCAGTGGATGCCGGCGATGCTGACCCCGACGCGCAACGCCAGTGCGTCGTCGTCGCCCCGCGTGAACCGCCGGCCCGCGCCCGGATCGCCAGCCGCAGCCGACAGCTGGTCCGCGGCGACGGGCTGGCCACCGGCTTCCGCGACGGCCGCGAGCCACCGGCACTCCTCGGGCACGGCCCGGGCCAGGGCCGCGTCGACGATGTCGAACAGCGTGTCGTCAGCCACTGTCGCGTCGTCGATCGAGCCGAGCAGCCCGACCGCCTCGTCGAGGCGGCCGGCCCGGGCGAGAGCGCGCGCCAGCCCGCGCCGGCCGACCGCGCGATAGCCGGCCGGCAGCCCGTCGACCGCTGCGCGGGCCGTCCCGAACCGGCCGACGGCCGCCGTCGCGACCGCGTACCGGTACCGGGCCGCGTTGACCAGATCGTCCCCGTCGCCCCCGTCCACCGGCGGCGGGTACGCGTCAAGCAGCCCCTCCGCCGCCGCGGACTCGCCGCGCACCGCCAGCTCCTCGACCGCCACCAGCGGGAGCAGATGGCCGTACAGCTCCCAGAACGGGTTGGTGACCGCGGCCAGCTCCGCGACGGCCCCGGACCGCCACGCCAGCGGTGCCAGCCCCACGAGCGCGTCGAGCGGGAGCCGGGCCATGGCGACGAGATCGTCATCGGTGCCCTCCCACTCGTCCGGCTGCGGGAAGTGCACCAGCGCGTGCACGGCGTTGAGAGCCGTCAGGCCGGGCAGGGCCCCGGCCTCAACCGTCCCGCCCAGGGCGGCGATGGTCTCCGCCGCGACCCGGCACACCTGGCGGGCCCGGGTCAGCGCGCCGTCCTTCAGCAGCGCCGCTGCCACCGCCAGCAGCGCCGCGAAGCGTTCCAGCGGATCGGGCTGGTCACCGGCCCAGCGCAACGCCTGATCCACGTCACCCACGTCGGCCAGCGCACCGATCAGTCCGGACGGGGCCTGCCGCAGCGTTGCCGCGATCTGCCCGCCCAGTCGGCGAGCAGCCCGCGCGCGGCATCGTCGTCGAGCTGGTCCACGGCGATCTCGACCGCGCCCAGCGCCGTCGCCACGGCCTGGTCGAGCGTGGTGAGCAGAGCCTGGCCGCATGGTCCGAGCGCCGTGACGAAGGGGAGGACCGGGTCGGGGTCGCGCACGTCGTCCAGGACGATCAGAAGTTCCCGGCCGCCGAGCGCCGCCGCGAGCGCGACGTCGACCTCGCCGTCGCTCCCCGGCAGGTGGGCGCCGGGCGCGGCCAGCCGGAGCAGTTCCCGGGCCGTGGCAAGGGGCCGGAAGCCCGGCCCGCCCGCGAGCCAGGCCACCCCGTCGGAGAACACCCGGCGGGTGCGGACGGCGGAGGCGAACGCGGCGGCCAGCGTGCTCTTCCCGACCCCGGGCAGGCCGTACAGGGCGGTCACGCGGGGTGCCCGACCGGCGTCTTCGGGGCGCATCCGGTCCGGTAGGAGGGCGCTCGACAGATGTTCGAGCAGTTCGGGACGGTCCCGCGCGTGCGGCGGGCGGTGTGGGAGGTGGAAGCACGGCCCGAGCGGCCGCACCGGCTCGGCCAGCAGCCTGGCCAGCTCGGCCACGACCGCGTCGACGGTCCGCCGCCGCGCGTCGACCCCGTGGTAGTGGCGCAGTCGGTCGGGGAGATCGCGGAATGCGACCGCGTGCGCCACCGGCACGACGGGCTTGCCGATGTCGTCGGCGTATCCCCATTCCTGGGCGACGTATCCGGAGGACATGGCCGCCGGCCCGGCAAGCAGGATCAGCCGGTCACTGGTCTCGATCGCCTGCCGGATCTCCTGTCCGAAGGTGGTTCCGCAGTTGGGCATCGCCTCCCGGTCGAACCAGACCCGGCGTCCCGCCCGGTCGAGGCCGTCGACCAGGGCCTGCCTGAAGTCCGGGTCGTCGGCGCGGGCGTAGGACAGAAAAGCGTCGTACCGCCGCTCTGCCGCGAGACTTTCCCCCATATGCCCCATCGTCGCAGCCTGGCCGGCGGGCTGTCCCGGTCCTGACGGCGACGAGGGTGTTGTCCGCACGGCCGGGAAATTTGCAAAGCTAAACTTATCAGCTTAAACTGATTGAATGTCCAGAGAATCGGATGTCGATCAGGTTGCGACCACGCTTCGGCTGAGCATCGGGCTGCTGCTGCGACGGCTGCGCCAGGCGCAGCCCGCGGGCGAGCTGACGATGCCCGAGTCCTCGGCGCTGGTACGCCTCGAACGCGGCGGCCCGACCACCGCGGCCGCGCTCGCCAAGATCGAGCAGATCAGCCCGCAGTCGATGGGGGCGACGCTGGGCGCGCTCGAGGCCCGCGGCCTCGTCGAGCGGCGTCCCGACCCGCAGGACGGCAGGCGGGTGATCCTGTCGGCGACCGAAGCCGGCCTGCAGGCGCTGCGTGACAGGCGCGACGCGCGCACCGAACAGCTGGCGAAGGCGTTGTCGAGCGGCTTCACGCCCGCGGAGCTCGAACAGCTGATGGCGGCGGCGCCGTTGCTGGAGCGACTGGCGCAGAGCATTTGACGTCATCCCCCGCCTGAAGGCGGGGGATTCCCAACCTCACGGTTGGGTTTTCCTGCTTCTTCTCCCGAAGGGAGGTTCCGACAGATGCCGCGCCGACTACCGCCGGTCCGGTCTTACTCCGTCTCCACAGGCAGCAACCGCCAGCCCGGCGGCCAGAATGTTCCATGCCGCGTTCACATCCCGGTCGTGGACAGTGCCGCACGGCTGGCACGTCCACTCCCTGACGTTCAGCGGCTTCTTCCCGTCCCGGTACCCACATGCCGAACAGGTCTGCGACGACGGGAAAAATCTGTCGACCACAACCAGTTTGCGGCCGTACCAGTCGGCCTTGTACGCCAGCATCCGACGCATCTCGCCCCACGCCGCATCCGAGATCGCTCGGGCCAGCGAGTGGTTGCGGACCATACCCGCGACGTTCAGGTCCTCGATCACGATCGTTTGGTTTTCGCGAACGAGTCGAGTGGTGACCTTGTGCAAATGGTCACGGCGCCGATCGGCGATCCGCGCGTAGATACGGGCGACCTTCTCCCGGGCCTTGGCGCGGTTCTTCGAGCCCTTCGCCTTGTGGGCAAGCTCCCGCTGTGCGCGGGCGAGACGTTCCTGGTCGCGCCGCTCGTGCTTCGGGTTGCTGACCTTCTTGCCATCCGAGAGAGTCAGCAGCGCGGTGATGCCCGCATCGATGCCGACCACGGCGCCCGTCGGGGGCGGTTCGCTGACCGTCGTCTCGACAAGGACCGACACGTGCCAGCGGCCCGCCGGGTCGCGGGACACGGTCACCATCGACGGTTCGGCTCCGTCGGGAAGCGGCCGGGACCAGACGATGCCCAGCGGGGCGGTCATCTTCGCGAGGGTGAGCTGACCGTCGCGCCAACGGAACGCCGACCGGGTGTACTCGGCGGACGGCCGGGACTTCCGCTTCGACTTGAAGGTCGGGTAGGCGGCGCGTTTCGCCCAGAAGTTGCTGAACGCCGTCTGGAGATGGCGCAGCGTCTGCTGGAGCGGAACGGACGACACCTCGCTCAGGAAGGCAAGTTCCTCGGTCTTCTTCCAGCCGGTCAGCATCGCCGACGTCTCCACGTAGGAGACACGGCGCTGTTCCTGTTGCCAGGCCCGGGTGCGTTTCTCCAAGGCCAGGTTGTAGACCTTCCGGACGCATCCGAACGTCCGGTTCAACTCGTCGGCCTGTTCGGGAGTCGGGTAGAAGCGGTAGCGGTACGCCCGCTTCACCACTTTCGACCGACTCATGCTCACATTCTACGGTATCGCCGTGTGAAAGGCGGTCTGCCCGTGTCCGTATCGCTTCGCTGTTTTTTCCCCGCCCTAAAGGACGGGGTTTCCACGGCGGTTCCCCGATGACGGGGGTGGGGAACACGACACCGGCGAGCGGGCCACCGCGCGGCGATGGGCGGCCGTCCGCCGGGCAGGCGGTGGGGACGGCAGAGGCGGCAGAGGCTGCGAGGGCGGCCGGCCCCGGCGGGGACGACCGTTACAAATGGGTGGCCCTGGCGAACACGACCGCTGCCATGTTCATGGCGGGGCTCGACGGATCCATCGTCATCATCGCCATGCCGTCGATCTTCCGTGGCATCGGCCTGGAGCCGCTGGCGCTGGGCAACGTCGGCTACCTGCTGTGGATGATCATGGGGTACAGCCTCGTCCAGGCCGTGCTCGTCGTCAGCCTCGGTCGCCTCGGCGACATGTTCGGCCGGGTCAGGATCTACAACGCCGGTTTCGTGGTGTTCACCATCGCCTCCGTCCTGCTGTCGTTCGACCCCTTCGACGGCGGCCACGGGGCGCTGTGGCTGATCGTCTGGCGGATGCTGCAGGCGGTCGGCGGGTCCATGCTGATGGCGAACTCGGCCGCGATCCTCACCGACGCGTTCCCCGCCGATCGGCGCGGTTTCGCGTTGGGCATCAACCAGGTCGCCTTCCTGGCCGGCCAGTTCGTCGGTCTGGTCGCGGGCGGGGTGCTGGCGGCCCTGGACTGGCGGGCGGTGTTCTGGGTCAACGTGCCGGTCGGCATCTTCGGGACGCTGTGGGCGTACCGCAAGCTCCGGGACACCGGCCATCGGGGAGAGGGCGGGCGCCTCGACCGGTGGGGCAACATCACGTTCGCGGCGGGTCTGGGCACGATCCTGGTCGCCATCACCAAGGGCATCCAGCCGTACCGGGATCACACCATGGGCTGGCTGAACCCCACGGTCATCGCCATGATTGCCAGTGGTGTTCTGCTGCTCGTGGCGTTCGTCGTGATCGAATGCCGGGTCGCCGAGCCGATGTTCGAGCTCAGCCTGTTCCGGATCCGGCCCTTCATCGCCGGCAGCATGGCGGGGCTCGCCGTCTCCGTCGCCCGCGGCGGGCTACAGTTCATGATGATCATCTGGTTGCAGGGGATCTGGCTGCCCCTGCACGGCTTCGACTACCACGACACGCCCTTCTGGGCCGGGATCTACCTGCTTCCGCTGACCGTCGGCGTCATCGTCGCGGGCCCGGTGTCCGGGCTCCTCTCCGACCGGGTCGGTGCCCGCGGCCTCGCCAGCGCCGGGATGCTCGTCTTCGGCGGCAGCTTCGTCGGCCTGATGCTGCTGCCCGTGGACTTCCCCTACTGGGCCTTCGCGCTGCTGATCGCCGCGAACGGGGTCGGCGGCGGCATGTTCAGCGCCCCCAACTCGTCGTCCATCATGGGCAGTGTGCCCGCGCACCAGCGTGGTGTCGCCTCGGGGATGCGATCGACCTTCCAGAACGCCGGTACGACGTTGTCGATCGGGGTGTTCTTCTCACTCATGATCGTTGGTCTGGCGGGCAGTCTTCCGGACGCGCTGACCAGTGGCCTGCAACAGCAGGGCGTGTCGTCTGACAGCGCACGTGAGGTCGCCGGCCTGCCGCCGGTGTCGTCGCTGTTCGCGGCCATTCTCGGGGAGAACCCGATCGGGCATCTGCTGGCGTCCACCGGTGCGCTGTCCGCGCTCTCGCCCGAACACCAGCAGATTCTCACCGGCAGGGAGTTCTTCCCGAACCTGATATCGGCACCTTTCCATCACGGTCTCGTGGTGGTGTTCGCGATGGCCGCCGTCCTGTCGCTGCTCGCCGCGTGCGCGTCGTTGCTGCGCGGTGGCCGTCCCCTCCAGTCGGTGCCCGCGGGGCAGATACCGCTGCCCGCAACCGAGCCGTCACCGAACGGAACGTCGGCGACAGACGGGGGACTGCCGGTCGGTGCCCCGTCGGCTTCCTCGACTCCGTCGGCTCGGCCAGCTCCACCGACCCGATCGGCCTCGCCGGCCTCGCCGGTCTCCGGGGAGCGTGGACCCGGCACGGACAGCGGCTGACCGAGCGGGGCACTACCCGGGTGGCCTGTCGTGCCCGGACGCGTACCGCGCACAATCACCGGCATGAGCACAGCGGGGGTTGACAGCGTCATCGCGGCCCAGCGGCAGTGGTCCGTGGCTGCGGAGAAGGCGAAACAGCGGATTCGCCGGGGCCGACAGGCGACCCTCGGGCTGGGCGTGACCGGCACGCTCCTGGTGACCGCTGCCGCGCAGGTCGACGGGGGCGTGGGCCGGGTACTGGCGGGGCTGGCCGCGGCCGCCCTGGCCAGCGCGCCGATCGTGGCCGGCTTCTTCGCCGGGCCCAACCACATCAGGACCTGGACGCAGTTACGTTCGGTGGCCGAAGCGCTGAAGGCCGAGATCTACACCTGTCTGGCCGGTGTCGCCCCCTACCACGGCCCGCCGGACGAGCGGGACCGCTGCCTGCTGGACCGCGGCGAGGCGATCCAGCAGGCAGCCGACATACTGCCACCGGCGGCACTGGTCAGCGGTTCGTCGCCGTCCTGGCGGTGGCCGGAGATCGACAGCCTCGACTCCTATGTGACCCACCGGGTCGACGACCAGATCGACTACTACGAGTCGCAGGCTGCCGTCGCCGAACGGCGCACCGCCCAGTTCCAGGGGGCAGGGCTGGTCGCGAGCCTCGCAGCCACGGTGCTCGGCGCGTTGGAGGCGGCCACGGGCGGGGCGGCGGTCACCGCCTGGGCGCCGGCGATCACCATGGTGGGGGCGTCGGTGGGCTCGTACGCGGCCGCTTCGCGGTACGAGGACGACGCCCGCGCCTACAAGCAGACCGCCCGCCGGCTGCGCTTCCTGCGGGACCGGTGGCGGCTGCCCGCCCCGGCCGGCACCTTCGCCGCCGAACGGGCCCAGCGGGACGCCGCGTTCGTCACGGACTGCGAGGATGCTATTGCCGTCGAGAACCAGGCGTGGACGGCCCGCTGGAACGCCGACACCCCCGCACCACTCGCCGGCCCGGCCGAACAGCCTGCCTGACCGCTCGGGGCCGAGCGCTGGTCCCCGGTGTCGCTAAGGCCGGTCCCGACCAGATCCTCACAGTCGGTGCGGTAGAGTTGACGTCGGCTTCAGCACGCCTGTCGATAATGACCGGTACGTGCCCGCGAGGGCTGCCGGCCGGAGGCGGGACGGCGCGTGGCACGGCCGCGGCCTCGGCCTTCGTGGGGACGGCAGGGCTGTCGGGAGTCGGGACGCTCCGGGGCCGGCCCGGGCCAGGCCGGCCCGGCTCAGTTGAAGCTGGCGATGGCCTCCTTTTCGTCGTCGAAGGTCTCGAAGACGGCGAGCAGCTGGGTGATCGCCAGAAGGTCCTGGATCTTGCTGGGCAGGTTGACGAGCTTGACCCGGCCACCCCGGTTCGTGGCGGTGGTGTAGGAGCTGACGAGCTCGCCGATGCCGGAGCTGTCGATGCCGGTGATGTCGGCGAAGTTGAGCAGGAGGTTGTGGTGGCCGTCCTCCAGTTCGCGGCGGACCGCGTCGCGAAGCTGGATGGAGCCCCCGTCGATGAGGATCCTGCCGGAGAGGTCGAGGACGGTGACATCGCCGTCCTGGCGGCGGGCGACGGAGAGCTGGGACATCGTGGTGTCCTTTCTGAGCTGTTTGACCAGAAGCACATCGCATCCCGGCGGGTCGGGGCGGTGGATGACGCGAAGGGCGTCTACGCCGTGGGAGATGAGGGTCAGCCCACGGCCCGAAGGCGTGAGGTTCACCGGGGCGTCGGCGGCCGGGGTGGGGGTGAAGCCCGGGCCTCGGTCGCCGACGGTCACGGTGATCCGGTGTGCGTCATGGGTGAGGAGCAGGCGAACCGGAGTGCCCGGGTCGAGGCGGTTGCCGTGGATCACCGCGTTGGCCACGGCTTCCCGTACCGCCAGGCCGAGCCGGTACCGGTCGTCCTCGTCCAGGGCCGACGCCGCGGCCAGGCATCGGGCCCGCTCCTCGGCGACGGCGACACTGGCCAGGACGGACGGCAGCTCGAGGACCTCGCGTTCCATGTCCGCCTCCCGTCGTCCGTCCGTGGCTGCCGGCAATCAGGACGACCGTCGACAGTCGGGACAATAAGTAATTTGAATTTTACTCAGAGTTGCAAGAGGTGTCTGTTTGGATCATGCGTGTCGGCGTGTGCGGGCGCTTTCCGGCCGAGGGAGCACGCCGTCGAGCGCGGTTCGTGCGACGGGACACGGGTTCATGCGACGGTGAACGGTGAGAGGCCGTACCGGCTGGTGTGTGCCTGTCGATGTGGTTCTAGAGTCAGCGGGTATGGCCGTAACGGTGAGCGTGAACGCAGTCACGGATGTGCCGCTGGACGCGGATGAGCTGACCGTTCGCCCGAGGGCGCGGGAGACGACCGCCGATGTGCTCACCGTCCTGCAACTGTGCGCGGCCGGCAGGTTGCGGTGCAGTGAGAAGACGCAGCGGCCCGCGGCCGCGACCGTCACCGCTGTCGCCGGCGTCCTCACCGGCGGGGACTTCTACCGCGAGGAGCCGATCGCCGCGTTCGCGTGGCCGCTGCTGGTGCAGGCCGGTGGCCTGGCCGAGATCGTCGGTGGGCGGCTGCAACTGACCACGCGGGGCCGGAGCGCGCTGGCCAAACCCGCGGCGGAGACGGTCCGTCACCTCTGGCGGCGCTGGATCGGCCATGCCGTGATCGACGAGATGAGCCGGATCGACGAGATCAAGGGCCAGCGGTCGGCGCGGGCACTGACCGCGGCGAGCCCCCGGCGCAAGGCCGTCGCCGCGGCGCTTGCGGCCTGCCCGCCCGGGGAGTGGATCGCGGTGGACGAACTGTTCGCCCGGATGCGGCGCGACGGCCCTCCGTTCGCGGTGGCGCGTGACGCCTGGAAGCTGTACCTCGAGGATCCGCAGTACGGCAGCCTGGGATACGACGGGTTCCACGACTGGCCGCTGTTGGAGGGCCGATACACCCTGTGCCTGCTGTTCGAATATGCGGGGACGCTCGGCCTGTTCGATCTCGAATATGGTGATCCGGTCAACGCCCGCGACGACTTCCACGCTAACTGGGGCGCTGACGGACTGGATTTTCTCAGCCGTTACGACGGCCTGAGCGCGGTCCGGCTGAACGCGCTCGGCGCATATGTGTTCGGGCTGTCCGAACGGTACGAACCAGAACCGGAAGGCAATGGCGGGCCGGGTCTGGCACTCCAGGTCCTGCCCAATCTGGACATCGTGGTCACCAGTGAGCTGAAGCCCGCGGACGAGATTTTCCTGGACGCCTATGGGCAGCGCGCCTCGGACCGTGTCTGGTCGCTGAGCCTTGCGTCGCTGCTGGCCGCGGTCGACGCGGGTCGCCCGCTGGACGACGCGCGGCAGTTTCTGGACGATCATGCCGAGCATGCCGTACCGGCCACCGTGACCAGGCTTTTCGAGGATGCGGTGGCCCGGGCCGGCCAGTTGCGTGACCTCGGGCTCGCGCGAGTGGTCGAATGCGCCGACCCGGCGATGGCCGCTCTCATCACCGCCGACCGTAAACTCCGCCGATTCTGCCGGCCGGTGGGGGAGCGCCATATCGCCGTACCGGTCCAGCACGAGGCCGACTTCCGCACCGTCCTCCGGAAACTGGGCTATGTCATCCCCACCAGCCCAACGGAGTAACGTCCCACTTCGCGGCGCATGGCGGCCCGTGGCCATCGGTTCAGACCGTGCACGGTCTCCCGGTTGCGGATTTCCCGCAGCCCTGGTGCCAGCTCGGCCTCGGTGAGGCAGCGGAACCCGCATCGCGCGTAGTAAGGGGCATTCCACGGTACGTGTACGAACGTGGTGAGGGTCAGCGCTGGTATGGCCTCGGCAGCCGCGTGATCAGCGATGTGTTCGATCAGTGCCCGCCCCACCCCGCGGCGGGCGCTGTCCGGCCGCACCGATACCTGCTCGATGTGCATGTTGCCGTCGACGAGGTCCGTGATCAGGTAGGCGACCAGACGGCCGGTCCCGTCTGCGGTACCCCAGGCATGGCCGGCCCGCTGATAGAGCGCGAGTTCGTCGACGGTGAGCGGCTCGTCGTCGGCGATCTCGGGCATGCCGATGTCGCGGAACCACCGGCCAGCGGCACGCTCGATGTCCTGGAGCACTGACAGTTCCTCGAACCGGACCGGTCGGATGCGCACGGATTCATTGTCACCATCGTGGAAGATCCCTGCGCGAGCGGAGTCATGCCCTCCGGGTGCGGGGACCGATGCCACGACCGATGCCACGACCGATGCCACGACCGGTGCGGGGATGGCGGTGGCGCTGGGATAAAGTCCGGCGCCGTATGCGTGCGCCGTGTAGTTGATGGGCCGGCTGCCGGCGCGGGTGGCCTCTCCCCGCCGTGATCCGACCATGATCCGGGACGGCGCCCGGCGGTGGCCGTGATTCGGTGCATGGTGCATGGTGCATGGTGCGGGAGGCGGGTCAGTGGTGTCCGAAGAAGCCGGCGGACGATCCAGGGGAGAAGGCTTCGGGAAGGGCAGGGATTCCCTGGAAGTCGAGGAAGCCGGGGAAACCGAGGATGCCGGGGAGCGGGGAGAAGGCAGGTCTCGGGGAGAAGGCGGGTCCCGGAGGCGGGAAGGCTGGGGACGGCGACCCGTTCGCGGGCCTGATCCTTGACAACGACTTCGTCGCCGGGGCGACGGCCTACGAAGCGCCGGCGCGGACCCGGGCCGCCGTCGCCCGCTTCGGGCCACGACCGATCCGGGGCGGCCACGTTCATCGGGTGGGCCGCTCGGATCCCGCCGGCCACGTCGGTTCCGCAGTCGTGGGCTGGTCGCGGCCCTGGCCGTGGCCGGCGTCGGAATTCTGCTTGTGGCCGGTTACGCGGTCGTCCGCATGGGCGACGGTGCCGCATCGGCCGACACCACCGCCGCCGGCGGGCCGTCATCCTCCGCGAGCGCGAGCCCTGACCAGCCCGAGCTCAACAGGTGGTCGTTCGACCGTGGGCGCTGCTACATCTGGAATCAGGAGGATCGCATATCGGATGCGGACGAAGTGCCCTGTGCGTCACCACACCTGTTCGAGGCCGTCAGGAAGCTGGATATTGCCTCCGACTATCCTGCTGACAGCGCCTATCCGACCGAGACACAGTGGGATGAGATCAACGATCGTTACTGTAATCCGGTGGCGCGTGATTTCCTCGGCTATCCGCTCGACCCGTACGGTCGTTTCGCGAGTGGAATCGTCCGTCCCACCCGGTTCGGCTGGGAATCAGGTGACCGGGCATTGGTGTGGGCTGTCCGCCGCCACCAGCGTTGCCGCCCCGAATCGGTTTGTTCCCTTCACCGGTGTGGTCGAGGGCGCCGGCCAGGCACAGGTCTATCCCCCTGGAACGTGCCTGGAGCTGACGGCGACCGAAACCAAAGGTGAGATTCCCTGCGGTGCTTCCCACCAGGCGGAGGTCACCGGAACAGCCACCCTGCCCAACACCGCGGACAGCCAGCCTCCGTCCGATGCGGCCTTCGAGGAACTGGCCGGCTCGCGCTGCCAGGAGATGGCCAGCATCATCGATGGGCGCCGGTTGCCGAAGAAGATCGGCGCAATTTTGTCGTTTGTACGCTGACGCGGCCGAAAAGCATACAAAACAACAAAATTTCGCTGATCATGGTCTGGGTGGCGGATGCCCTCCAGGATGCGGCACAGCCCGGTGAGTACCGCGTTGAGGAACATCCCGCCGGAGAGCGCGACCTCTCCCAGGCCGTTGCGTACACGCAACGCGGCCGCGGTGGACACCACCGCGTCGGCCACCGCGCGGTGGAAGCGCGCCGCGATCACTGCCGCCACTGCCGCGCAGACCCCGGCCAGCACGTCGGCGGCCGCGGCCAGCACGTCGGAGGCTGCGGGGCCACCACCGGAGCCGCGTCGAGCTCACGGCCGCCGGGCCTGGATGTGAACGCGTACCTGCGGCCGTCCACATTGGCCTGAGCCGATGGGGAGGGAGCGGCGAGAGCTCCGTGACAGATATGCTCGAATGATGGATGTATCCGCCCTGGCCGGTGGCACGGTGACTGGGCGTGGCCGGGTGGACAAGCGGGAGGCGATTCTCGCCGCCGCGTTCGAGGTGTTCGCCCGCAAGGGGTACGAGGGTGCGAACGTCGATCTCATCGCGAGCGAGGCCGGGGTGGCCAAGCCGACCCTCTACAACCATCTTGGCAGCAAGGAGAAGCTGTTCCGGCTGGTGATGGTCGACGCGGCGGTCCGGGCGAACGCCCGCACCCTCGCCGTGCTCAGGAACTTCCCGACCGAGCCGGCCGACCTTGTCGGTGAGCTGGGTGCCGTCGCCGACGGGCTGGCGGCGTGCGTCTGCGACGAGCAGTCGGTGGCCGCCCGCCGTCTGATGTATATGGAGTCCGGTCGTTTCCCCGACCTGTTCCGGACGATGTGGGCCTCCGGCGAAGAGGTGATCGAGGCGTTGGCCGGCCGGATGGCCCGGCTGGCGCACGCCGGCTACCTGGAGATCATCGACCCCGCGACGGCCGCCACCCAGTTCGTCGGTCTCGTCCTGGGAGACCTGCCGCTGCTGACGGTCTTCGCCCCGGACACCGTGACCTCCGCCCACCGCGACCAGATCGCAGCCGCCGGCGTGGCCACCTTCCTACGCGCCTTCGCCCACCGCCCACCGAAGTGAACGGACGCCCTGTTCGCTGAACGTGTCCGTCCATCCGGGGCCTGCCGGGAGACACGTCGGGGTGGTATCACGTCCCGGCCCGGGCGCAGGTCTTCGGCGACCTCATCGAAACCGCCTACAACCTGCACCGCACGGAGCAGCCGGTGCGAACAGCAGAATATGCCGCGAGGCAGCCGGGATGCCCGCGGCGGATCGGTGACGGAAGGGGATTCCTCCATGACGTTTCAGGTGACGTTCGACTGCGCGGATCCCGTGGCGTTGTCGGCGTTCTGGGCCGAGGCGCTCAGTTATGAGGTCCAACCGCCGCCGCCGGGCTTCGACAGTTGGCCGGCGTTCCTCGCGGCGCAGGGCGTACCGCAGGAGCGGTGGAACTCGGCGGCGGCGATCGTCGATCCAGCCGGTGTGGGGCCACGGGTGTTCTTCCAGTGCGTTCCGGAACCGAAGACGGCAAAGAACCGCGTGCATCTGGACCTTCATTCCGGCGGCGGTCTTGACGTTCCCCTCGACGTACGGCGCGCGCGGACGGAGCAAGCCGCGGTTCGGCTGGAGAAGCTCGGCGCGACCAGGATCGAGGCCGTGGAGGAACTCGGCGTCTACTGGGTGGTGATGCGCGACCCGGAGGGAAACGAGTTCTGCGCCTGAGCAGCCGTCCACCGAGGGCCGGCCCTTGTCCGTCCTCGGCTTCTGCTCACTTGCTGGTTACGCGCGGGCCCGCATCTTCATGATTATGGATTCCCGTCGCTGTTGCGGGATCAGGGGTTTGGTTGGTTGAGCGGTAGGCGGCGGCGTGTTCGAGGAGGATGGCCTGCAACTGGCGGACGGCGGTGGGGAGGTGGCGGGTGCGGCGACGCTGGATGACCAGGATGACGGTCGCGTCGTCGGTTTCCAGCGGGCGGTGGGTGATGATGCCGCTGCGTTCGAGCGGGTCACCCGCGACGCTGTAGTCGGGCGGGATGGTCACCCCGAGGCCCTGGGCGACCATGAGCTTGCCCATCTCCACGCCGTCGGTGGAGTAGGAGAACGTCGGCGGCTTGTCGCGGAAGAGCCGGTGGACGTACCGGTGCATGACATAGCCGGAGCGCATGGCGATGAACGGCTCGCTGAGCAGCTGCTGGGGACTGACGGCCGGCAGCCCGGCGAGCGGGCTGTCGGTGCGGCAGCACAGCACGGCCCGGCCGCGGAAGAGCTCGACGGTCTCCAGCTCGGGGGCGACGTCGTCGCCGTCCATCAGGTTGACCAGGCCAAGGTCGAGGCCGCCGTCGAGGAGCAGGCGGTGGATGTCGGCCTGCTGGGTGTTGACGATCTCCACCTGCGTCGTGGGGTAAGCAGCGTGGAAGTCGCGCATGGCGGGGGTGACCAGCGGCACGGTGGCGGCGTTGACCGTGCCGATCCGGATCATGCGGCTGGAGCGCTGCTGGTCGCCGGCGGCGGCACGCAGCCGGTCGACCGACTCCAGGACGTCGATGATGTAGGGCAGCAGCTCGCCGCCGGTCGCGCTGATCGTGGCGCCGGTGCGGCGGCGGTCGAGGAGCGTCACGCCGAGCTCCCGCTCAAGGTTGCGGATGGTCTCGCTCAGCGCCGGCTGCGACATGTGCAGCGCCTCGCTGGCGGCCCGCATCGACCCGAGACGGGTGACCGCGGCGACGCACTCCAGCTGTTCGATCCGCACCTGGCCCTTCCCACCCTCGACGCCGTGACAGGGTCGCCCTATCGCACCCTCGTCGACGCCTGGTTGACCGTCGCTACCCGTGAAGGCACACTCGACACCATGTCGATGGACATTATAGGGATTGTCGGGCGCGGCCGGCTGTCCGTCGACGTGTGCGGCTGTACGGCCGCCGTCCTGAATCGGCGGTCGTGTCACCGTCCCGAGCGATGTGGGTGTCGCGCCACCGGTTAGTGGTGTCACTCACACCGGCCGCCCGGCCGATCATTTGATCGGTCCCATGAGGGTCAGGCGTCCTCCGAGCAGCCATCTGACCGTAACCGTCGTAGGCGGCAGCCGGAAGAAATCCTCGTAGCAGTCTTCGCAGGAAATCTTCGTGAGAAACCATGCGAGAAATCGGCCCACACGCGGCATAAATGATATTACCGCCGGTTGGGCCGCGCAGCCGTTCACAGGGCAGGGAGAACTGCATGTCCGACGCCGTCGAAACGGGTCGTGAGCCCGTGAAGTTCGCCTACTGGGTGCCGAACGTCAGCGGCGGCCTGGTGGTGAGCAGAATCGAACAGCGTACCGACTGGGGGTACGAGTACAACCGGAAGCTGGCCGTCCTGGCCGAGAACAACGGGTTCGACTACGCCCTGAGCCAGGTCCGCTACATCGCCTCCTACGGCGCGGCCTACCAGCACGAGTCGACGGGGTTCAGCCTGGCGCTGCTGCTGGCCACCCAGCGGCTGAAGGTGATCGCGGCGATCCACCCGGGGCTGTGGCACCCGGGCGTGCTGGCCAAGTTCATCGCCACCGCCGACCAGCTCTCCGGCGGCCGGGCTGCGGTCAACGTCGTCAGCGGCTGGTTCAAGGACGAGTTCACCAAACTCGGTGAGCCCTGGCTGGAACACGACGAACGGTACCGGCGCAGCGAGGAGTTCATCCGTGTGCTGCGCGAGATCTGGACCAGCGACCACGCCGAATTCAACGGCGACTTCTACCGCCTGCACAACTTCGACCTGCGGCCCAAGCCCATCGAGGGGCCCGGCCGGCCGCATCCGGAGATTTTCCAGGGCGGCAACTCGACATCCGCCCGGGCGATGGCCGGCCGGGTTTCGGACTGGTATTTCAGCAACGGTAAGGATCTCGACGGTGTCAGTGAGCAGATCGCCGACGTCAACGCCGAGGCGGCGCGGCACAGGCGGCGGGTGCGTTTCGGGCTGAACGCCTTCCTGATCGCCCGCGACACCGACGCCGAGGCCCGCGAGGTACTACGGGAGATCATCGCGAAGGCCGACCGGGATGCTGTCGAGGGTTTCGGAGCGGCGGTCAGACAGGCCGGCCAATCGACCGCCGACAAGAAGGGAATGTGGCAGGACTCGGAGTTCGACGACCTGGTCCAGTACAACGACGGTTTCCGCACCGGCCTCATCGGCACGCCGGAACGGATCGCCGAACGCATCGTCGCCTACAAGAAGCGCGGTGTGGACCTGCTGCTGCTCGGCTTCCTGCACTACCTCGAAGAGGTGGAGTACTTCGGACACCGGGTGCTACCGCTCGTGCGCGAGCTCGAAGCCGACGCCGCCGACCGCGGCGAGCTGGTCCGGGAAG
>NZ_CAAAFS010000284.1:0-12120 GCF_900634755.1 Protofrankia symbiont of Coriaria myrtifolia | reverse complement strand
GGCGGACATGCGCCTGGTCAGACGGCGGCACGTCGACTTCGTCCGGACGTGCAGCGCGCTGTGTCGGTGACCCGTCGGGGCCTTTCTTCTCGGATCTCTGGTCTTCTCGGATCCTCTGGGTCAGTACTCCGGCCCGTCCGCGGCCCGCGCATCCAACGTCCCACGCCTCTTACGCCCTCACGTTCCGCGTTCCATCCGACAAGGAGCTCAGCGTGTCCCTTGACGCCGACAACCGGCTGGACAGCATCGTCACCACGACCGCCACCGCGGATCCCGACAACGCCGCGCGGTTCGCGGCGGCGCTGGAGCGCGCCGACCTGGTCGCCGCCGAACTGCGCGCGACCGCCGCCGAGCGCGACCGCGCCAACAGGACGCCCCGCGCGGAGGTCGAGCTGCTGCGCGGCCACGACCTGCTCCAGGTCCAGGAGCCCGTCGCCTACGGCGGCTCCGGCCTCAACTACGCGCAGGCAGCCGCGATCACCCGCCGTATCGCCCGCGGTGACACCTCCATCGCCCACCTGATCGGCTACCACTACGCGCAGACCCGCGTCGCGCCCCTGTTCGGCACGCCGCGGCAGGCCGACGAGCAGTCCCGCCGCAACGCCGAGGGCAAGCTGTTCTGGGGCGGTGTGCAGAACCCGCGTGGCGGCTCCGACCTCGTCCTCACCCGGGACAGAGACGGCTTCCGGCTGAACGGCCGCCGGTCGTTCGCCTCCGGTGCCAGCCTCGGTGACCACCTGTCGGTCACCGCCACCTACGACGGCGAGCTGGTGTTCGTCTCCCTGCCCGCCGGCCGCGAGGGGTTCCGGGCGCTGGAGGACTGGGACAACATCGGCCAGCGGCTCACCGACTCCGGCGGGGTCGTCTTCGACAACGCCCGGATCTCTCGCTCCGAGATCCTCGGCGACGACCCGATCACCGGTCGCGTACCGTCGCCGTACCAGACACTGGTGACCCCGCACTGGCAGCTCGCCTTCGTCAACTTCTACATCGGGACCGCCGAGGGCGCGCTCGAGGAGGCCCTGGACTGGACGCGTCTGCACGCCGCGCCGTGGGAGACCTCCGGCGTCGAACGGGCGACCGACGACGCCTACATTCTGCAGACCGTCGGCGAGCTGCGGAGCGAGATCTCAGCCGCCGGGCTGCTGGCCGACCGTGCCGGCGCGGCCCTGCAGGCGGCTCTCGACATCGGCCCGTCGCTGACCGAGCGGCAGCGGGCCGAGGCCGCGGTCGCCATCTACGAGGCGAAGTACCTCACCACCAAGGTGTCGCTGGCGGCGGCGAGCCGGCTGTTCGAGATCCAGGGCGCCCGGGCGACCACCAACGCCTACGGGTTCGACCGGCACTGGCGCAACCTGCGGACCCACACCGTGCACGACCCGGTGGCCTACAAGGCACGCGAGGTCGGGGACTGGGTGCTCAACCGCCGTGCCCCCGCCTTCTCGCTCTATCGCTGACCGGCGAGTCCGTGCGGTGGTGCGATCATTTTTTTCGTACCGCCGCACAGACTCGTACCGCCACGCAGACTGGAATCCCTGGCCCGGAATCCCCTGATTCGGAGATCCTCTGACCAGGAACAGCGGACGCCGGCCGTCCAGACGTCCGCCATCCGCCGTGCTCATCTGTCGTGTCCACCTGTTGCGGCCAGCGGCCGGGGCGGCTGGACGTCCGTCATCTGGAGTGCCGTGGTGACCGATCGACCGTCCGATGCCGGGGCCCGCCCGTCCTCCGTTGCTGCCGCCGCCGCTGTCGTGCGTTCGGACGCCGAGGCGCTGGAGATCGCGCGGAAGGCGGCGGCCGGCTTCGCGGTGCACGCCGACGCCCGGGATCGCCACCGGCGGCTGCCCATGGCCGAGGTCGACGAGCTGTCCGCGTCAGGGCTGCTCGGCATCACCGTCCCGGCGCGTTTCGGCGGCGCCGACGTCTCCGTGGCGACGCTGACGGAGGTGTTCCGCGTGCTCGCGGTCGCCGACGCGAGCCTGGCCCAGATCCCGCACAGCCATTTCGTCTTCCTCGATGCCCTGCGCCGGCGGGGCGGCGACGAGCAGCAGGCGTTCTACTTCGGCGAGGCGCTCGCCGGCCGGCGTTTCGCCAACGCGCAGTCCGAACGCGGCAGCCGGACCATCGCGGACGACGCCACCACCCTGCGGCGCCGACCCGGGGGCGGTTACGTCCTGCGCGGCGAGAAGTACTACTGCACCGGCGCGCTGTTCGCGCACTGGCTGGTCGTCCGCGCCGTGCTGCCCGACACCCCGCCGCGCCCCGGCGGGGCCGTCCCCAGGGCGCTCGCCTACATCCGCCGGGACTCGCCCGGAGTGAGCGTCGAGGACGACTGGGACGGCATGGGCCAGCGCACCACCGCCAGCGGCACCGTGCGGCTGGACGACGTCCCGGTCACCGCCGACCAGGTGGTCGACTTCTCGTCGATCTTCGATGGCCCCACCACCTATGGTGCTCGGGCTCAGGTCCTGCACGCCGCGCTGGACGCCGGCATCGCCCGCGGCGCGCTGGACGCCGCCGTCGGCCAGGTGGCCAGGGCCCGGCCGTGGTTCGAAAGCGACGAGCAGCGGGCCGCCGACGACCCGCTGCTCGTCCAGCAGGCCGGCGAGCTGGAAATAGCGGTCCGGGCGGCCGAGGCCCTGCTGCGCGAGGCCGCGGCAGCTATCGACGCGGCCGAACGCGACCCGACCGAGGCCAGCACGGCGCGGGCGTCGGTGGCCACCGCCGTCGCCAAGGTCACCGCTGCCCGGGCGGCGGTACGGGCGGCGGACGAGCTGTTCGAGCTCGGCGGCACCCGCTCGGCCGCCGGCCCGCTGAACCTGTCGCGCCACTGGCGGGACGGGCGTACCCACACCCTGCACGACCCCGTCCGCTGGAAGGTCCAGCACATCGGACGCTGGCTGCTTTCGGGCGCACCCCCACCACGACACGGGCAGATCTGAACGGGCAGATCTGAACGGACAGCTCGGACGACACACGGTATCCGGCGATCATGGAGGCGTTTCCCGCATGGCCCTGCGGCTGCACTGGTTCCTGCCCACCTATGGCGACTCGCGGTTCATCGTCGGCGGGGGGCACGGCCTGCCCGCCGGCACCGCGTCCGGTGATCGTCGTTCTTCGATCGGCTACCTGTCCTCGATCGCGCGTGCCGCCGAGGAGTTCGGCTTCGCCGGCGCCCTGACGCCGACCGGGGCGTGGTGCGAGGACGCCTGGCTGACCACCGCGATGCTGGCCCGCGAATCCGAACGGCTCGCCTTTCTCGTCGCGTTCCGTCCCGGCCTGATCAGCCCGGCCCTGGCCGCGCAGATGGCCGCGACGTTCGGCATCCACGCACCCGGCAGGCTGCTGCTCAACGTGGTCACCGGGGGTGAGGCGGACGAACAGCGCGCCTACGGCGACCATCTCGACAAAACAGCCCGTTACGCCCGCTGCGACGAGTTCCTCTCGGTCGTGCGCCGGCTGTGGGCGGGGGAGACGGTCACCCACCGTGGCACCCACCTCCAGGTCGAAGCTGCGCGTCTGCCGACGCTGCCCGACCCCGTCCCGCCGCTGTACTTCGGCGGGTCGTCGGCCACGGCCGGCCCGGTCGCGGCCGCGCACGCCGACGTCTACCTGATCTGGGGCGAACCGTTGGACGCGGTGACGGACAAGATCGCCTGGATTCGGGGTCTCGCGGCCGCCCGGGGCCGCGACATCCGGTTCGGGATCCGGCTGCACGTCATCACCCGCGACCGCGCCGACGACGCCTGGCGGCAGGCCGGCCACCTCCTCGACGCGCTCGGCGACGATGTCGTGGCCGCCGCGCAGGCTGGCCTCGCCCGCAGCGAGTCCACCGGGCAGGCGCGGATGCGGGCTCTGCACGAACGCGGCCGTGTCGACGGGAGCTGGCGTGACCCGCGGGCGCTTGAGATCGCCCCGAACCTGTGGGCGGGCGTCGGCCTCGTCCGCGGCGGGGCCGGCACCGCCCTGGTGGGCAGCCACATCGAGGTCGCCGCCCGGATCGCCGAGTACGCCGCGCTCGGCATCGACGAGTTCGTGTTCTCCGGCTACCCGCATCTGGAGGAGTTGTACTGGTTCGGTGAGGGCGTCCTGCCGCAGCTCGCCCGCCGGGGCCTCGTCACCGTCACCGGCGCCCACGACACCGGCAACCGCCCCTTCCTCCCCGCCGCCGCCCACTGAATCCGCATACTGTGCGTCAGAGGTCGAGGAAGTAGCGCAGCACCTTGCGGATCGCGGTGAGGGTGGTGTCGTCCACGGTTCCCAGGTGGCGTTCGAGCCTGGCGGTGTCGATCGCCCTGGTGTCCTCGGGGCGGGCGAAGCTCGGCTTGCGCAGGCCGGTTGCCGGGCCGGTGATGCGTGGCTGGGTGACCAGGCCGCGATCCTGCCCGGTGAGCGGAACGACGATCGCCATGTCGATGGGCAGGCTGTGCAGGCCGTCGGCGGAGACAACCACGACGGGACGCCGGCCGCCCTGCTCGTGGCCGACCACCGGATCGAGGAGCGCGAGCCAGACCTCGCCGGTGCGAATCCTCGTCATTCCCACCAGTCGGGCGTGTCGTCGAACGCGAGCGCGTCCCGGTCGGTACCGCGCTGCCAGGCCCTCGACTCGGCGCGGTCGCGTTCCCACGCCTGCGGGTCGCTGGCACGCAGCTCCTCAAGCTGAGTGCGGGCCCGCGCGAAGAAGGACTCCCGCTCGAGCCGGTCGGCGATCTCAGCGAGCATCCGCCCCATCGTGGTCCCGCGATCGTGCGCAAGGGATGCGAGTCGGTCGCGAACCGTCACATCCACCTTGATCGTTGTCAGTGTCATACCGATAAGTATGCCGTTCGGTAGGTGTTCTCGTCATGCCGTTCAACGGCAGACCAGCGCTGGTGGCTATCCGACATCCGCGTCTCGTAGTCGGTCTCTCCTTCGCTGCTTACCTGTCAAGGGCGCCTGTGCTAGCCGGTGACGTCCGGCCACGACGGCCCGCTTGGCGTCCATCTGATGGCATAGTGGGAGAATCACGCCCTGTGTCCAATCCGTTCCCCACGATGAAGCCTCGGCAACTGCTGCGTGTACTGCAGAGGCTGGGGTACGAGGAGGTCCCGTGGGGGCGGCGGCTCGCACCGCTGGCTGGTGGCGCAGGGAAGACCCCGGCTGCGATGGGCGTTCCCCGAGTCTGTGAACTCCGCAGCGGCTCGGCCCTGGGACAGTCGGTTTGTGGATGAGACATACGCGAAAGTGTCCAGCCGCTGGGTCTGCCCGTACCGGGCGGTTGACCAGCACACGTCCCCGCCAGCGAACGGTGTGACCTGACCGCCGCACGCAGTACTTCAGCCGAGCGCTGTCACTCGGCCGCCGGCCGGTGGAAGTGACCGCCGCCAAGGCAGCCGCCTGCCCGAGGGTCCTCGACGAGCCCGCTGCCGAAGGTCTGCTACGTTGACGCCTGGCGGGAGAACAACCGGATCGAGTCGAACCACGGCCAGCCGACAGCTAGGCACCGAGATGCGCGGCCTGAAACTGCCCCGGTCCGTCCAGACCATCAGCATGGGGCACACCCTGGTCAGACCATCCACCGGGGCCGCTACGAGCTCGGCGTCGAGGCCGACCCCTCGCTGGCGCCTGTCAGAGTCTTCTCCGAACTCGCCCGCAATCTGACCACCGGGCCGGACGGGCCCGGGCATGCTCTGCCTCCCCGGAACGCATCAGCAGCCCCGCCGATCGCCCTCCACGCCCAGGAAACAATCTTCATATATTGACAATCGTTTTCGTTTTCATCAAAGTGGCACCATGCATCGTCGCGTTCCCGTCGCGCCCACCGTGACCGCCGGATGAGCCTGCTCAGTCCCGGTGGAGCACGGCCGTCCGCGGTCGATCCGGACATCGCCGAGAAGCTGCGCGGCTGGATCCGCTCCGCGCTGGACCTCGACGAGGAGGCGACCGTACTCGTCGCCCAGCTGGCGTGCGCGGAGCCGGGCTGTCCGCCCGTCGAGACTGTCCTGGCCGCGCTGCCAGCAGCCGGCCGACGCTCGGTTACCCTGCCCGGTCCCGCGGCGCGCCTCACCGAGTCCGACGTGCGCCGCGCCTTCCACCTCTCCGGAGAAACGCATGCCCACTGACGCCACCTCGCAGTCGGCCGACCAGGCCACCAAGGTCCCGGTGACCGTGCTCACCGGCTTCCTCGGCAGCGGCAAGACCACGCTGCTCAACCGAATCCTCACCGAAGAACACGGCAAGCGCATCGCCGTGATCGAAAACGAATTCGGTGAAATCGGTATCGACGACGCTCTGGTCGTCGACGCTGAAGAAGAGATCTTCGAGATGAACAACGGCTGCATCTGCTGCACCGTGCGCGGGGACCTGATCCGCGTCCTTGGCACGCTGATGCGCCGCCGGGAGAGGTTCGACCACATCCTCATCGAGACCACCGGGTTGGCCGACCCGGCCCCGGTCGCGCAGACCTTCTTCGTCGACGACGAGATCGCCGGCCAGCTCCGGCTGGACGCCATTCTCACGCTCGTGGACGCCCGGCACCTGGCCCGCCACCTCGACGACGCCAAGCCCGAGGGCGTGGAGAACGAGGCGGTCGAGCAGATCGCGTTCGCCGACCGGATCGTGCTGAACAAGACCGACCTCGTTGACGAGGCGGAGCTCGACGAGGTGATCGTCCGGATCCGGGCGATCAACAAGGTTGCGGAGATCCTGCCCGCCCAGTACGCCAAGATCGACCTCGGCAAGGTCCTCGACGTTGGCGCGTTCGACCTCGAGCGTGCACTCGACGTCGACCCCGCGTTCCTCACCGAGGGTGAGCATCAACACGACCTGACCGTGTCCAGCGTCGGCATCGAACTGGTCGGAGACCTGTCCATACCAAAGCTCAACGACTGGCTCGGCGAGCTGCTGTCGACCAAGGGCGCCGACATCTTCCGGTCCAAGGGGGTACTCGCCGTCGCCGGCCAGCAGAACCGGTACGTCTTCCAGGGCGTCCACATGCTCTTCGAAGGCACCGACGGCCAGCCCTGGGGCAACGCGGCCCGGGTCAGCCGGCTGGTCTTCATCGGACGCCACCTCGACCGCGCCGCCCTCGAAACCGGCCTACGCCGCTGTCTCGCGAGCGCACGGTGAGCCGCACCGCCAACCTGCTCGCCTCCGGGCGGAAACCGGCCGAACCCGTCTGGTCGATCGACCTCGACGACGCGGTGAGCACCGTCACCGCCGCACCGCGCGGGCCGCTGGTCGCCGCCGCGTCCCTGTCCGGGCGCACCGTCGTCATCGACGCGGATGACGGGGTTGTCGTGACCGAGATGCCGCACCACGAACTCGGGGCTCTGGCGGCGGCGTGGTCGCCGGATGGGCGCCGCCTCGCGGTCGGCGGAGCCGATGGGACCGTCGTCATCGGCGACCTGACGGTCGGTCGGCACGACGCCGTCATGGGCCAGGGTTGGGTGCACGCACTGGCCTGGTCCCCCGACGGGCAGTACCTCGCCGCCGGCAGAGGTCGCGAGGTTCTGCTGCTGCGGCCCGACGGGACCATCGTCACCCGCTGGCCCGGCCAGCCCAGCACCGTCACCGCGCTCACCTGGGCCGGCCACCGGCTCGCCGTCGCCTGCTACGGCGGCATCCGCTGGTACGAACCCGGACCCGACCGCACTGAACCGGTACGCACCTTCGACTGGAAGGGTTCGCTGCTCACCATCGCCGTCGCGCCGAACGCACGCTGGGCCGCCTCCGGTAATCAGGACGCCTCGATCCACCTGTGGCGGCTGTGGTCCGGCGAGGACTACGAGATGAGCGGCTACCCCGCCAAGGTCACCGCTATCGCCTTCGCCCCGGACTCCCAACGGCTCGCCGCCGGCGGCGGCGAGGAAGTCACCGTGTGGAACCTCGGGGGCAAGGGCCCGGCCGGGCAGCGCCCGGCCTCGCTACGCACGCACTCCGGACTCGTCGTCGCGCTCGCCTACGCTCCGGTCCCACCGGGCTCGGCGGCCGGCCGGACTGGCCAGCGCGCGGCCGCCCCGCCGCTGCTCGCCAGTGGTGGCAGGGATGGCCGCCTGGCCGGTTGGCGGGGCAGCGGTAGTTCCCGGCGCCCGCAGTTCGAGGTCGATCTGGGGGCGCCTGTCAGCTCGGTCACCTGGACCGCCGACGCGGCGCTTGTCGTGGCGGGCACCCAGGGCGGCCGGCTGAGCGCGGTCCGTCCGTCGGACAGTCCGCCCGGCACCGGTACGAGACGCAGCAGCTGACCGGCCTGGCCGGCCGGTTCCCGAGCCCCGCCAGCCCGCTTCCGGAGAACCCACCATGCGCCAGCCGATCCCACTGTCTGTGACGTTGGTGTGTACTGCCGGGGGTGACGTCGGGGTGGTGGCGACCCCCGCAGGCGGTGGGGTTCGCCCCGTCCCCGTGGTCTCCTACCGGTGCCCGTCCCACCCGGTGGGAGGGGTCGTCGTCCGATCGCTCGACGTGGGTGACGGACCGCCGTACAGATCCTCGGTACCCGCCCAGGACGTGAGTCTCGTCGACGTCGTCGCCCGGGACATCGCTGCCTCGGTAGCGGACCTCGCGGCCGATGGACACGCCGCGGCCGTCGTGGTGGCACCACCGGGATACGTTCCCTTGGACCTGATACCGGGCCTGGCCGGCTGTCCCGCGCTCAGTGTGGTGTCGTCGGTGGCGTTGGTCGACGCGACGACCGCGTTCGAGGACCTGGACGGATGTGACTCCTTCGCTGACCGAGGCCTCGCCGTTCCCCGTCTCGGTCGGATGGTGCCAGCGGCCCTCGTCGACCAGGTCGAACGTGCCGACGTCGTCGTTCTCGCCGCCACCGACGAGATTGATGTCTGCGACATGCTGCAGCTCGACACGCTGGTGCGGCGGCTGAACCCGGCGGCCCGACCGGTGACCGTCGTCGGCCGAGCCACACCGGCCAGCGATATCCTCGCCTCCGCCGGCCCGGACGGCGGCGCGGGATACGACGAGATCGGCTCGCACCGGCACGCGGGCTGGTTGCGGATGCTATGCGCACGTACCGCGGACGACCTGCCGGCCAGCGAGGTCGGGATCACCGCCACGGTGCTCGCTGCCCGTCGGCCGTTGCACCCGCAGCGGCTGCATGACTGCCTGGACGGCCTGGTCGCCGGCGTGGTGCGTTCCCGGGGTTGGCTGTGGCTCGCCAGCCGACCCGACCAGAGGATGGCGTGGGACCACGCCGGGCGGGGACTCACGCTCGCTCCCGACGGCTACTGGCCCGCCGTCGACGCCGCACCCGCAGACCACAGCGCCGCTTGTCCTGGCTGGGATTCCTACTACGGCTACCGCGTTCAGGAACTGGCCCTGATCGGTCTGCACGCCGACCCGGCGGTCCTCGCCGGAGTCTTCCGTTCATGCCTGCTCACCGACGTCGAGCTCGCTCTCGGCGAGGACGGCTGGCGCGAGCTACCGGACCCCTTCCCGGCCTGGCTACCGGACCTGAACGGATAGCCAGGAGGACAAGGATGACCGGAGCCCGCTCTCCGGCCTTCCCGACATGCGGCTTGGCCAGAGGCCGCCGCACCGAGAACCGGAGCCGGCGGAGTAACCATCCCTTGCTGTGGCGATATCCCGACCGAACCGACGCCCGGCCGAGCCGGTCACGCGACACAGCCGGGCACCCTGACGGTTCGTCAGCAGTTGACGAACTCCGGCTGCTGGTTGAGGACCTGGCTCTCCGCGGAGATAAATCGGCGGTACTGCTCACCGCCGACCGCCTGCGGGCGGAACGCGGCCAGCCGGTGGCAGTTCTGGAACGCCAACGCCACCCCGAAACGCCGTTCCAACGCCTCCCGGATCGAGGTGCTCGCCATCGCCCGCAGCAACTGCCCCTGCGCCACGTTGTCCGCCGGCGGAACCAGGTTGTCGGAGAAGTCCCGCTCGGCGGTGGGCAGCTCACCGGCGAGCCGCTCCACCAGGCTGTAGGCGTACGGAAGCGAGTCCCGCACACACGCGAGAAACGCCTCCTGGTCGACATGGCCGGCTTCGGCCTGAGCGAGCAGATCCGGGGACACGGTCAAGGAGATCAGTGACCTCCTGACGCAGGTACTTGGAACATCAACACTCTCCAATTTGACAACCGTTGTCAATACTAATTGGAGCGACATGTTCACATGGCGCGAGAGGGAAAGAGGCCCTACCGTTTTCATGTGATCAGACGCTTAGCGACGCGCGTCGGAGGGGCGAGCATGCTGCTGAGGGCACTCGCACGTCGGTATGCCTCGCCTGATCACCCGCCTCGCCGACGGGTTGTGTCGCGTGCATGCACCGCTCAACGCCCTCGAGGCCAGCATCTCCTGCACCTGCGGATCCTGAGTGGCGCGGGACTGGAGCCTCGACGCGTCGCGGTCGGGAGATCGTCTACCGGCTCACCGGCGATCGCGTGGCGCACATCGTGCGCGACGCGATCGCACACTCCAAGGAGAACGCCCGTGACCACCACCAGTCACCCGGCCCACCACAGCACCTCAGAACATCCGCACACCTATGGCTGCGGTCACGTCGCCGTCCCCCACCACGACCACATCGACTACATCCATGACAACCATCGCCATGCCGACCACGACGGGCACTGGGACGAACACTGACCCGACCGCCCCACGGATCACCGGGTCTGTCCCGTTCGAGGGACACTCCCGGATCACCGATCCGGTTGACATCCGGTGCAGAGTCCGAACAGGTCGATCGCAGGGAGTGTAAGAAAAACGGTGTAACTCACCTGTGACACTCTGTGCATACGCGCAGGTAGAGGAGGCACCAGATGACCGACACGATCGAGGACACACCGGCCGATACCGGCCCCGCACCGGCCCCGCCGGTGATGGTTGACGAGGCGCTCGCCGAGAGCCTCATCGAGCGGGCCCGCGTCGAGGGGCTGTCGCTGACCGGGCCCGGTGGGATGCTCGCCGGGCTGACGAAGATGGTCCTGGAGAAGGCCCTGGCCGCCGAGATGACGGCGCATCTCGGTTACGAGCCGGGTGACCCGGCCGGCCGCAACGGCGGGAACTCCCGTAACGGCACCCGGACCAAGACCGTGGTCACCGAGATCGGCCCGGTCGCGGTCGATGTGCCCCGTGACCGCGACGGTTCGTTCACCCCGCAGCTCGTCGCGAAGCGGCAGCGTCGCCTCGGCGGGGTCGAGGAACTCGTCGTCTCGCTGGTCGCCAAGGGGCTGACCACCGGCGAGGTCCAGGCGCATCTGGCCGAGGTCTACGGCACCGAGGTGTCCCGGCAGACCATCTCCACCATCACCGACAGTGTGATCGCCGGCATGGAAGAGTGGCGTAACCGGCCGCTCGACCCGGTCTACGCCGTCGTGTTCATCGACGCGATCGTGGTGAAGATCCGTGACGGGCAGGTCGCGAACCGGCCGGTCTACGTCGCGATCGGGGTCACCGCCGACGGCGAACGCGACGTGCTCGGACTGTGGGCCGGCACCGGCGGTGAAGGCGCCAAGCACTGGCAGCAGGTCCTCACCGAGCTGAAGAACCGCGGCGTCACCGACGTGCTCATCCTCGTCTGCGACGGGCTGACCGGTCTGCCCGACGCCGTCGCCCAGGTCTGGCCCGTCACCATCGTCCAGACCTGCATCGTGCACCTTCTGCGCAATTCGTTCCGGTATGCCAGCAAGAAGGACTGGCCCGCGCTCGCGAAGGACCTCAAGCCCGTCTACACCGCCCCGACCGAGGCGGCCGCCCTCGACCGATTCACCGACTTCGCCGCGACCTGGGAGAAGAAGTACCCCGCGATCATCCGGCTCTGGGAGAACGCCTGGGCCGAGTTCGTCCCGTTCCTCCGGTTCGACGCCGAGATCCGGACCGTGATCTGCACGACCAACGCGATCGAGAGCCTCAACGCCCGGTTCCGCCGCTCGGTGAAGGCCCGCGGCCACTTCCCGAACGAACAGGCCGCGCTCAAACACCTCTACCTCACCCTGACCAGCCTCGACCCCACCGGCCGCGGCCGAGCCAAATGGATGATCCGCTGGAAAGCACCCCTCAACGCGTTCGATCTGGCCTTCGACGGACGCCTGTCCGCCGGCCGGAAGTAGACCAGCTCACCGCAGTGGTCCACACGTAGCACCAACATCACCCGCTACACCGTTAACTTGACACT
>NZ_CAAAFS010000283.1:0-8172 GCF_900634755.1 Protofrankia symbiont of Coriaria myrtifolia | reverse complement strand
TTTGTACTCCTGGGTGAACTTCCGGCGAGCTGACCCCATGACGCTCCTTCCCTATGGACAGCGAACCTCAGGTTCGCTGTCCACGGAAGCGGGATCACTCCAGAGGATGGCGAAGCTCGGGGGGATCCGCGGGGCGAGGTAGCTGATGGTCAGGCCAGCCCAGGTCACGGCTACCGCGACCGAGGTGGAGATCCACATGCCGGGGTAGGGGCGGGTGGTGAGCCGTTGGGCAGTGCCGGCGGGTGCGGCGAGCAGACCGAGGAGCAGGAGCGCGCCGACGGCCTGGGTGGCCTCGGCCGCGGTCGCCCCGACCAGGCCGAGGAACCCGACACCGAGGAGGCGGACGGGGACACCGCGGGCGGCGGCGACCGCCTGGTCCAGGCTCGCGAACAGCAGGGGACGCCCGATCACGATGACGGCGAGGCAGAGCAGGGCGGCGAGCACGGCGGCTTCCCAGGCGTGGGAGGCGTCCAATCCGAAGATCGAGCCGAACAGGACGGTGACGCCGGCGGTGCCGTTGCCGCTGCTGCGGTGGGTTGTGTACAGGGTGAGGAAGAGCACGCCGAGACCAAGGATCCAGGCGAACACGCTGCCGATGACGACGTCGTCGGCGTGGCCGCGGGAGCCGAGAGCACCGAGGGCGAACCCGACGGTGATGGTGGCGGCGAACAGGCCGATGCGGGCGTCGACCCCGGTGGCCAGGGCGGCGAGCGCGCCGGTGAACGCCACATGGGACAACGCGTCGGCGGTGAAGACCTGCGCACGCAGGACGAGGAAATAGCCGACGAGTCCCGCCGCCAAGGCGATCCCTGTTCCGGCGATGAAGGCGTGCTGCATGAACGGGTGGTCGAACATCGCGGTCAGTCCGGTGTCCGCCGTCTCCGCGGTCATGCCGCCGCCTGTGCGGGATGGGAGGTGCGGGCGGTCCGGCCGAGCAGGTCGTGCGCGTGAACGGCGAGGCGGGCGAGCAGGTACAGACCGAAGGCGAAGCTGGTGATGAAAAAGCCGATCGGGTACGGCGAGTAGTAGGCCACGGTCAGCCCGGCCCAGGTGACCAGCAGCCCGAACAGCACGGTGAGGGCAAGGCTGAGCGCCGGCCGAGGGGTGAGGATCTGTGCGGTCGCCGCGGGGATGACCAGCAGGGTGAAGACGAGGAGGGTGCCGGTGATCTGGCTGACCTCCGCTGCGGTGCTCCCGAGCACGATCAGGAAGGCCACCGACAGGGCCCGCACGGGCACCCCGGCGGCGGCCGCCACGGCCGGATCGAGGGAGGCGAACAGCAACGGCCGCCCGAGCACCGCCAGCACCGCCAGGACCGCCACGGCGACGGCGGTCAGGGTCAGGACCATGCCATCGGTGATCCCCAAAAAGCTGCCGAACAACAGCGCGTTCACCCCGCCGAGGAATCCCTTGTACAGGCTGACGAACAGAAACCCGCAGGCCAGCGCGAACGCCTGCACGGTACCGACGGTGGCCGACTCCGCGGCCCGCCCCGCGGTGGCTCCGCCCGCGGTGGGGATGGCCGCGATGAGAAGCGCCGCGGTCAGGCAGAAAGCGAAGTAGCCGTAGGTCGCGCCCAGGCCGAGCCAGATCGCGCCGGCCGCGCCCGGAAAACCGGCCACGGCCAGGGTGTGGCCGGCGAACGTCTGACGGCGCAGGACCATGAACCAGCCGGTCGCCCCGGCGGTGACCGCGACGACGGTCCCGGCCCGGAACGCGTTCACCATGAACGGGTAGGCGAACATCTGTCGGACATCGCGGACCAGGTTCCACGACAGGGCCGCGTCGGCCGTGGCAGCGGCGATCATGAGTGGCCGGTCCCGTCGTGGCGGTCGGTGTGCGCCGCGGGCGGTTCGGGTTGGCCGACGACGACCAGCCGCCCATCCGAGGTGGCCAGTACCTCGATGGGGGTCTGGTAGAGCCGGCTCAACGTCGCGCTGGTGATGACCTCGGTGGGAGAGCCCGACACCGCGCCGCCGCCGGCGAGGTAGATGACCCGGTCGAGGCTGGACAGGATCGGGTTGACGTCATGGGCGACCATCAGCACGGTCACCCCCGCCGTCTGGCAGATAGTGCGGATCAGTGCCGCGACCGCGGCGGCGTTGTGCAGGTCCAAGCTGTCCAACGGTTCATCGAGGAGCAGGATCCGGGGCCGGCGGGCGAGCGCTTGGGCGATCAGAAGCCGCTGCTGCTCCCCACCGGAGAGCCGGCCGATCGGCTGGTGAGCGTAGCCGGTGGCGCCGACCAGCGCGACGAGTTCGACCACGCGCCGCCCTGCTGCCCGGCTGCGCTCCCCGCCGGGTAGAGGTAGACCCCACCGGTGGCCGTCGACACCGAGGCGGACGACATCGATCCCGCGGATCCGTACCGACGGGTCGAAGCTGCGTCGCTGCGGCAGGTACCCGATCTCGGCGCGGGCCCGCCCGGGAGGCCGACCCAGCACCACCGCCCGCCCCGCGGACAGCGGCAGCAGGCCCAGAGCCGCCTTAAGCAGGGTGGACTTACCGACCCCGTTGGGCCCGAGAACCGCGACGAACTCTCCGGCGGCGACCTCGACATCCACCCCGCTCCACACCAGCCGCCCACCCAAGCGGACCGCGGCGTTCCGGAACAACACCGCCGCTGTGTTCACCGCGGTCGGCCGGTCGGTGCCAGCGGGCAGGACTGTGCCGACGGCGTCGACGGCCACCTGAGCGGATCGTGTGCGCACCGTCATCGCGTCACTTTCCGGTTGCCTGCGCCAGCGCCGTCCGCAGGCTTGTCAGCTGGGCGACCTGCCAATCCTGGAAAGACGCGCCGGCCGGGGTGAGGGTCTCGGTGATAGCGGTCACCGGGATCTTGGCCGCCTTCGCCTCCTCGACCTGCCGTTGCACGTCCGGGGTGGAGTTCTGGCTGTTGTACACATAGACCTTGATCTTCCCGGTCCTGATCTGATCGTCGATGGTGGTCTTGTCCGCGGCGGTCGGATCGGCGCCCTCCGAGATCGCGCGCAGGAAGGCCGGCGGGGTCAGCAGGTCCAACCCGAGAGCCGGAGACAGCATCTCGAAGATGCTCTCCGACGCCCCGACCGGTGTCCCGGCGTACGTCGTCTTGATCGACGCGATGAGATCGGTGTACGGCTTCAGCGCCGTCGCGGTGAACGACGCCCGTTGCCGGTCGAAGTAGCCCGCGTCCGCCGGGTCGATCTTCTTGTAGTCCGCGGTGACCTCGTCGATCACCCTCGTGACGTCCCCCGGGTTGTACCAGCGGTGCGGGTTGTCCCCGTCCTTCGCGCCGACCAGCTCACCGACGGTCAGCGTAGTGCGCCCGTCCGCCGGGTTCGCCGCCGCCAGCCGGCCCGCCCACGGGTCGTAGCCGACTCCGTTGTCGATGAACAGCCGCGCGCCGGCGATCGCCCGGCCGTCCGCCGGAATCGGCTCGTAGTCGTGCGGATCGGCGTCGGGATTGTCGATGATGCTGGTGACCGCAACCCGATCACCCCCGAGCTGGGCGGCGATACTGCCCCAGAAGTTCTCCGCCGCCACCACCGCGATCTTCCCGCCACCACCGCCAGCGCTCCCAGAATCCCCCGACGAGGACGTCCCACACGCGGCCACGACTATCACCACACCGGCGGCCACCACCCCCAGACCGCGCCGGACCCGCCACCGCCGCACCGCGACCAGCCTCGCACCATCCACCACGGTCTCCCCGCTCGTCAGCCGACCGGACCCACCATCCGTACTGGGATCCATTTTCATCAACGTAGATGGTAATGGAAACCATTACAAGTTGATAGGTGTGGTAATCGCCTTCACCGTGCCGGGAGCACGCATCCTCGCCACCGAGTCGCCGCCAGCCATGCGGCGGTGCCGACCAGTCGGATCGCCGCGCTCCCGCACCGTGCTGGCGGGCTACCGTGGTCTCGACAGAGCCGCGCCCGACCTGCAGCTGCCCGCCGTTATCGGCGCCGCGGTCGTCTTCGGCGCCGCTGGAAGAGCCAGTGGAGTACGCCGGCAGCGGCGCACAGGCCGGCGGTCCGCGTGATGACTTCGGCCGTGTGCCGGCCGACGCCGGGGATGGTCGCCAGCCGGTCACACTGGCGGCGAAAAAGGCGCGTCTCCGCCTCGAGTCGCGCCGGCAGTTCCTCGATCGCCGTGGACGGCTGGTCGATGCGGTTCCAGGTGCCCGATTCTCACCGAGGTTGCCGATGGCGCTACCGGTGGGATGCGGCTCCATACGCGGACGGTGGCCGGCCACGGTGGGTGATGCCGATAGAGGCCGGTTCAGCGACTTTGGCATCCTCGTGCCAGGTCGGCGGGCGGTTGATCGGACCGGACTCTGCACTGCCACGAGATGAACGCAACCAGCCCGCGCTGCCTCTAGTTCAGCTATGTCTGAGTTCAGGATTATCTGTACTGTGAAGCCGTGCTGACCGTAGCCCACGATATCGGGATCCTTGCCCGGTTCGGCCGCGCCCTGGCCGACCCGATCCGCGCCCGGCTCCTACTCGCCCTGCGCGACGCTCCAGCCCACCCCGCCGACCTAGCCGAACAGCTGGGCATCTCCCGAAGCCGCCTGTCGAACCATCTGGCCTGCCTGCGTGGCTGCGGTCTAGTCGTCGCCGTCCCTGTCGGCCGCCGCACCCGCTACGAACTGACCGACCCCCGCCTGGGTGAGGCCCTCGACGTCCTGTGCACCGCAGTCCTCGCGGTCGCGGCTGACCGCGCCTGCCCCGACACCGAGGACAAGGGCTGCTGCTGATGTCCCAGCTGACCCTCAGCCCCTCCCCTGCCCGCCGGACAGCTCTCACCCGCAGGATCCGGTTCCTCGTCGCCGCGACGATCACCTACAACGTCATCGAGGCCGTAGTCGCCCTCACCCTGGGCACAATCGCGTCCTCGACCGCACTGATCGGTTTCGGTCTGGACTCGGTCATCGAGGTCTCCTCCGCCACCGCGGTCGCCTGGCAGTTCTCCGCCACCGACCACACCTCGCGCCAGGCCCGGGAGAAGACCACCCTGCGGATCATCGCGGTGTCGTTCTTCGCGCTCGCCGCCTATGCCACCGTCGACGCGGTCCGGATGCTCGCCGGAACCGGGAAGGCGGACGGATCCCTACCCGGGATCGTCCTCGCCGCGCTGTCCCTGGCCGTCATGCCATTCCTGTCCACCGCCCAACGCCGCGCCGGCCGGGAACTCGGCTCCGCCTCCGCCATCGCGGACTCCAAACAGACCCTGCTGTGCACCTACCTGTCCGCCGTGCTCCTGATCGGCCTGACCGCCAACGCCACCCTCGACTGGGCCTGGACCGACCCGATCACTGCCCTGGTGATCGCCGTCATCGCCGTCAAAGAAGGCCGTAACGCCTGGGCGGGAGACACCTGCTGCCCGGTCCTGCCCACCCCCGTCGACCTGGGTGGCACCGTCGACGCCTGCGGATGCGCGCCCGGCTGCGACTGCTGCACCTGACCAGAACAACGCGACCCGCAGAGTTCGGGGAAGCGCCGTCGGAATGCCATTGCCGACAGCGTCGGGTGCTTGCCGGAGGCAAGGTCGGAGCGGGGCCTTGGACAGCTACGACCAGGCGGCACAACTCAGGCTGGAACTGGACGAGGTTCGCGCCCAGGTCGACGCAGCCGCCTTGATCCTGCATCCGCAGTGCTGGCACGCCAACCCGCTACGGGCACCGACGGCTGGGAGTGCCCCGCGACCGGGCAGCGGTATCCACGAGCACCAAGCGGTCTGACACGTGCGAACAGATGGACCCTCCAGCCCCGAACAGATCGCAGGACCTCATGCCGTTTCCGCAGCTCAGCCCGGCGATGACGCTACGAAGGAAACATTCGGCCCGCGGGGAATGACGTACACCACCACGCCAAGCGATCATCATGGTCGTGCCCTGTCTGATGGAACGTGTCTCCAGTGGCGCCACCCCGCAACGGAGTGATCATTGGCCTCGGAGCGCGTCTCGCAGGCGAAAGCGCCGGCCGGCGCGCCGAGTAGTCAGACACATCCTCCGAGCCGAGCGATCATGAGATGGCTGGCGCGGCGCAGGTTCGGCCGTCGGCCCCGGCCCGCGAATGGGGGCCCGTTACTCTGGCGATGGTCTGCACGTTCCCGACATGGCGGGTCGACGGCGGTCCGGCGAAAGGCCCGGAGGGGACGCGGCGTGAGTAGGGCGAGCCAGCGGGCGGAGCAGGACGAGCTGCGGGCGCGGATGCGCGCGGTCGGCATGTCCCACGATGAGATCGCGATCGAGTTTGCCCGCCGCTACAAGCTGCGCCCCCGCGCCGCGCACCGGGTCGCGCACGGTTGGACCCAGATGCAGGCCGCCAACCACATCAACGCCCACGCCGCCCGCACCGGCCTCGACCCCCACGGGCACCGCCCCCATGACCGCCCCGAAGCTGTCGGAACCGGAGAACTGGCCGCTGCCGAACGACCGCTGCCGGCCCACACCCCAGCTCCTCAACGTGCTCGCCGAGGCCTACGGCACCAGCATCCACAACCTCATCGACCTCGACGACCGCGAACACCTCACCCCCGTCGACCTGCTCCTCATCAGCCGCATCGACCGTATCGAGCCTGACGATAGCCGCGATCTGCCTGCACCTCGGGCTGTGCCTTCCAGCCCCGGGCTTCTCCAGCCGGGCTCCGTGGCTGCCAGCGCGGAAATTTCGGCGGATCTCGGGATACCGTTGCCGATCTCACCTGGATGGCCGGTAACGATCGAGACCGTCTGGCCGGCCGCCGCCGCCGAATCGCTCCCAGTGCCCAGGACGGTAGAGCAGATTCTCCGCGGCGCATCTGAGGAATCCGCGAACGCCCTCCACGCCAGCGAGGCAGGCGGCGACACCTACGGCGGCATCGAGTACGGCGGCATCGTGTTCCCCGCAACCGCGACCTTCGGCGAAGTCATGCGGGCTGACACCGCGCCGCAGCACATCCGGCTCTGAGGCCCGACAGCATCACGCCGACACCGACGCAAGTACTTTCCTGGCGATAGGTATATCGATCGGTAGATCGTTGGCATCACGCTGCCCGGTCGGTGACTGGCATGGGCACCTTGGCCGGTTGTCGGGAAACGAGTTGTCAGGGGATGAGGACGATCTTGCCTCGGGTGTGGCCGCGTTCGAGTTCGCGGAAGGCGTCCTGGACGTCGGCCAGCGGGTAGGTGCCGGCGATCGGGACCTCCAGGCGGCCGTCGGCCACCAGTTGTGCCAGTTCGGCGAGGACGCCGGTGCTGGCCGCCGCCGCGCTGCCGTCCGCCTTCACCCCGTGCCGGCCGACCGCGTCGAAGTCGGCGATGGTGTCGATCCGGTCGGGGGCCACCCCGAGCTCGAGCGCCAGGTCCACGTAGCCCTGGCCGAACGTGTCGATGAAGGCGTCGACATGGTCCGCCACCTGCCGGACGCGGTCGGCGACGCCGTCCCCGTAGGCGACCGGGCTCACCCCGTGGTCGGCGAGCCAGGCATGGTTGGCCGGCCCGGCGATCCCGACCACGCGCCCGCCAGCGAGCCTGGCGAGCTGCACGGCGATCGACCCCACCCCGCCCGCGGCGCCGGAGACGACCACCGTGTCACCGTGGCGCGGCGAGACCGCGCGCACCGCGGCGTACGCTGTCGTCCCGGCCACGAACAGTGATCCGGCGACCTCCCAGGAGACCTTCTCCGGCTTCGCCGTGAGGTTGTGCGCCTCCACCACCACATACTCGGCGTGGCTGGCCCGCCGGTTGGTGAACCCGAGGACCTCGTCTCCGACGGAGAAGCCGGTCACCCCGGGGCCGGTCTCCTCGACGACCCCGGCCAGATCGCTGCCCTGCCCCGAGGGGAACGTCGCCGGCCCCCGGCCGTGCAGCAGTCCCTCGCGGATCTTCGCCTCGCCGGGATTGATCCCGGCGGCCTTCACCCGGACAAGGACCTCACCCGCCCCGGGTGCCGGCCGCGGCACGTCCACCACCCGCAGTTTCTCTGTCCCGCCGTACCCGTCGAACCGGACAGCTCGCGGCATCGCCAGCTCCTTCGTCGTGTCCGTCCTCGTTGTCTTCCCTCGTTTGTCACGATCGTCTGTTCCCTCACTCGCGCGATTCAACGACTGTCGACGCGGAGATCGTCAGTGGATCACCGGTGTCGTCGGTGGATCAGGGGTGTTCGGCTGGGCGTCTGTGCCGACCGGGGCCGGGGGTGGGGGC
>NZ_CAAAFS010000282.1:0-11859 GCF_900634755.1 Protofrankia symbiont of Coriaria myrtifolia | reverse complement strand
GTGCCGGGGGTAGCGGTCGCCGGCCGCCAGCCCAGCGCCGGGGCGATCTCGGTGCTGATGATCTCCAGGCGGCGCAGTGTCGCGTCGAAGCTCGCAGCCCCGCCGGCCTCACCCTGGACGGCGGCGATGAAGTAGGAGGTGAACCCCGGCCCCACCGGGTTCGTCGCGAGGCTCTCGACGATCACGTCGACCGGGCCGTGGTGGACGTTCATGGCGTCGAGCGCGGCGGCGTCGTCGGCGGTGTCGGGCAGTCCGAAATGGGACAAGTACGGACGGTAGCGGGCGATGCCGGCGGCCAGGTCCCGCTGGGCGGCCAGGCGGTCGGGCCCGGGGAACACACCGTGCGCGACGGCGAGCCGGGCCGCCGGGTAGCCGTCCGGGCACAGCGACCGGGCTGCCGCCCTCGAGCGGCCAACCGCGGACGAAGGGCCATCCGTGGACGAAGGGCCATCCGTGGCCGAAGGGCTATCCGTGGCAGAGCGGGCAGCCGTGCCCGAGCGGACCGTCCCGACGGATCGGCCGTCCCCGCCCGGTCCGTCGGCGGGGTGAGCCGTCCCGGCCGGGAAAGCCGTCCCGTCCGGCCTGGCGGTCGCGCCTGAACGGGCCGCGGCGTATGCGCGCAGGTACGTTTCGGCCAGCGGACGCTGTGCCGACCCCGCGGGTCCGACCCCGAGCAGCAGCCCGTCCCCGACCCGCGCCGCGGCCGTCGCACCCTCGGCGCTGGAGGTGGAGTCCCACAGCCGCCCGGCCAGCGTCGGCGCCGGCGGTTGCAGCCGCAGCCCGTCGGTGCCCGGGACGTCGCCGCCGCGCAGCAGGTCCCGCAGCAGGCCGACGGCCTGCGTGAACAGCTCCCGGCGCGCGCCGGCGTCCCGGCCGAAGGCGGCGAACGCCGGCGAGTTGGCCGCGCCCGTACCCAGCCCGAGCTGTAGCCGCCCGCCGCTGAGCGCGTCGACGACGGCCGCGTCCTCGGCGACCCTGATCGGGTTCTCCAGCGGCAGCACCACCACCGCGGTGCCGAGCTCGATCCGCCGGGTCGCCTGCGCGGCCGCGGCGAGCAGCACCAGCGGCGAGGGCAGCCGGCCGTACTGAGGGGAGAAGTGGTGCTGGGCGATCCAGCCGCCGTCGAACCCGAGCTCCTCGGCGGCGACGAACAGCTCCACGAGCCGGCGCAGCAGCTCCGCCGGCTCCTCCCGACTGAACACATGGGTCAGGAAGCCCAGCTTGAACGGCCGGCCACCTCCGGCCAGGGGATCGTCCCTGGACAGATGGTTGCCGCCGGCCGGCGGGTTGGTCTCCCGGTTGCCGCCGGCCGGGAGACTGGTCTTCGAGTCTGTCGTCATCCGCGTCCTCACTGTCGGGCCCCGCGCGCTGCGAGCCTGGCGGCTCACCCGGTCGGTGGCAGCCGGGGCACCGCTGCCACCAGTGTCCGGGTGTAGGTATGGGTCGGTGCGGACAGCACCGTCTCGGTGACGCCGCGTTCCACCACCTCGCCGCGGTGCATGACGATCACCTGATCGCACAGCCGGGCGACCACGCCGATGTCGTGGGAGACGACGACCAGGCTGAGCCGGTAGCTTGCGGCGAGAGCGGCCAGCAGGTCCAGGATCTGCGCGCGCACCGACACGTCCAGGGCACTCACCGGTTCGTCACCGACGAGCACCCGCGGGCGGGGCGCGAGTGCCCGGGCGATGGCGATGCGCTGCCGCTGCCCACCGGAGAACTCGTGCGGGTAACGCGTGCGGACGTCCGGGTCGAGGCCGACCGCGCGCAGCACCTCGTCGACGCGGGCGTGCCGGCCGGCACGCGCGTGCCTACCGTCGCCACCGTCGCCACGGCTGCCGTCGCCGTCGCCGTCGCCACCGCGATCGCCACTGCCGCTGTTGCCGTTGTCGTTTCCGTCGGTGCCGAGGCATTCCAGCGGTTCGGCGACGATCGCGCCGACGGGCATCCGGGGGTTCAGCGAGCTGAGCGGGTCCTGTAGGACGACCTGCACCTCGCGGCGCAGCCAGCGCAGGTCGCGGGGGCGCCCGGGCCGGACCCGCCGGCCCCGGTAGCGCACCGTCCCGGCGTCCGGGCGCTCCAGCCCGAGCAGCAGCCGGACCAGGGTCGACTTGCCCGACCCGGACTCGCCGACGATGCCGAGGCTGTGACCGTCCGGCAGCGAGAGATCGACGTTGTGGACGGCGTGCCGGACGCCGGCCGGGCCGAACAGCGAGGTGCGCGGCAGTCGGTAGCCGCGGGTCAGCCCACTGGCCTCGAACAGTGTCATGCGCCCGCCTTCGACGTCCGCTCCGGCCGGCCGTCCACAGGCCTGGCGGCCAGGTCGCCGGCGGGTTCGACAGCCGGCCTGCCCACGAGCTCGGGAGCCGGGCCGCCCGTGGGGCCGGTCCAGCTTGTGCGGTGTGCCGCCGCCAGCAGCCGCCGGGTGTAGGGATGCCGCGCGGACCGCAGGACGGTCTCGGTCGGGCCGGTCTCCACCAGCCGCCCGCCGCGCATGACCGCGAGCTTCCGGGCGACCGAGGCCACCACCGCGAGATCGTGGGTGATGTACAGCAGGGCGGTGCCGGCCTCGTGGACGAGGCGGGTGAGCAGGGCGAGGACGTCCGCCTGGACGCTGACGTCGAGGGCGGTGGTCGGCTCGTCCGCGATGAGCAGCGCGGGTCGGCAGGCGAGCGCGATGGCGATGCCGACCCGCTGGCGCTGCCCGCCGGAGAGCTGGTGCGGGTACGCGCGGACGAGCCGTTCCGGGTCGGGCAGCCCGACCTTCGCGGCGAGTTCGACCGCGGCCGCGGCCGCCGCCCGCCGGGACAGCCCGCGGTGCAGGCGCAGCGGCTCGCCGATCTGGCGGCCCACCCGCCACAGCGGGTTCAGCGCGGTGAGCGGCTCCTGGAAGACCATGGCGATCCGGTCGCCGCGGATGCGGGAGAGCTCCCGGTCGGACCGGCCGAGCAGCTCCCGCCCGTCGAAGCGGATGCTTCCGGTCGCGGCCGCGCCGTCTGGCAGCAGCCCGAGGACGGCCAGCGCGGTGATCGATTTCCCGGATCCGGACTCGCCGATGAGCCCGAGCCGCCCACCGGCGTCCAGGCCGAAGCCGATCCGGTCGACGACCACTGTGTCGCCGAAGCGGACGGTGAGATCGGTGACCTCGAGGAGCCCGGACGGCGTCCCGCCCCGTTCCCGCCCCGTCAGCGCCGCCGACGGTTCAGGCGCCGCCGCCGCTGCCGCCGACGCCGCTGCCGCTGGTGCTGGTGCTGGTGCTGCCGGCGAGGATGTCGGTATTGGCGTCGGCGGTCTCTGTTCGCTCACCGTGATGCCTCTGTGGTATCGGAGTGTGACTGTCCTATGTGTGGCTCTCCTGTGGCGGACGGTGTGGTGTCCGGATCGCCGTTCGGTATCGCCGCCGGCTGGGCGTCCCGCTGGGCATCCCGGAAGCCCTCCCAGATGGCCGACCGGTCCTCTAGCGGATCATCCGGTGGATCTTCCGGCGAACCGTCCCACTCCCGCGGTGAACCGTCCCGCGTCGCCGGCCAGGCCCGTGGGGCATCCGGCGGCGCAGGCCGGGCGGCCCGCGCCTTCCGGGACGCTTTGCGGCCACCTCGCCGCGAGCCGCCCGACGTTGCCTGGCCGTCCCGCAGCCGCGGGTCCGTGGCCTCGCGGATGCCGTCGCCGAGCAGGTTGAACCCGAGCACCGTCAGCACCACGGCGAGGCCGGGCCAGAGCAGCACCAGCGGCCGCAGGGTGATGTACGGCTGCAGCTCCTGGAGCATCCGGCCCCACGACGGGGTTGGCGGCGGGGTGCCCAGGCCCAGGTAGGACAGCGCGGCCTCGGCGAGTACGGCGATCCCGAGCGCGAGGGAGAGCTGGACGTACAGCGTCGGCGCGATGTTCGGCAGGACGTGCCGCCGGACGATCCGCCTGGTGCCGGCGCCGGCCGCGTGCGCGGCCAGGACGTAGTCGGACGCCAGCACCCGGACGATCTCCCCCCGTGTCACCCGGCCGACCTGGACGCCGCTGCCGACGCCTGTCGCGATGACGGCGGTCCAGGTCGAACCGCCGAACACGGCGGCGAGCACCATCGCGAGCAGCAGGGTCGGGAAGGCGATCAGGACGTCGACCAGATGGGCGGTGGACTCGCCGACCAGACGCGGGGTGACGGTGGCGAGCAGCGCCAGCCCCACCCCCAGTACCGCGGCGACGGCGGTGGCCGCCACCGCGGCGAACACCGTGATCCGGGCGCCGAGAAGGATCTGGCTGAACAGGTCCCGGCCGAGCTTGTCGGTGCCGAACCAGTGCTGCCCGCTGATCGGCAGCCAGGGCGCGCCCGCGTCCACCCGGGTCGGGTCGTACGGCGTCCAGACCAGGGACACCGCGGCGGCGGCCACGACGAGCGAGGACAGCAGCACACCCAGCCGGCCCGAACGGCTGCGCAGCAGGGCCGTCACCAGCGGCGGGGCGGTCCTCGGCGGCCGGGCCGTCCCGCGCGGCGGAGCCGTCATCTCGGGCCCCGCGTCCCGGCGGCCGGCAGCCTCGGATCCAGCAGCCTCGGATCCAGCAGTCTCGGATCCAGCAGTCTCGGATCCAGCAGTCTCGGATCCAGCAGTCTCGGATCCAGCAGCCGATGGCCGACGTCGACGAGGAAGCCGACGACCAGCACGGCCACGGTGATCAGCAGCACTGTGCCCTGGACCTTGACCAGATCGCGGTTGCCGATGTCGACGATCAGCATCTGCCCGACGCCCGGCAGCGCGAACACGTTCTCGATCACGACCGTGCCGGCGAGCAGGGTGGCGAACTCCAGGCCCAGCACGGACAGGACCGGCCCGGCCGCGTTGCGGACCCCGTGCCGCAGCAGTGCCCGGCCGCGGGTCAGCCCCTTCGCCCGGGCGGTGCGGATGAAGTCCGCGTGCAGCACCTCCAGCGTTGCCGAGCGGGTGAACCGCATCAGCACCGCGCCCTCCACCAGCGCCAGGGTGACCACGGGCAGCGCCAGGCTGCGCACGGCCGCCGCCGGGTCGTCCCAGCCGTCCGTCGGGAACCCGCCGGCGGGCAGCACCCCCCACTCGACCGCGAACAGGGTGATGAGCATCAGCCCCACCCAGAAGCTGGGCACCGCGATGCCGAGCTGGCTGAGTGTGGACAGGGCCAGCCCGTCGGCCCGCCGGTGCCGGGCCGCCGAGATGATCCCGAGCGGCAGCGCGACCGCGACGGCCAGGACGGTCGCACCGGCCACCAGCGGCGCGGTCACCGTCAGTTTCTCGCCGAGCTGCGCCGACACGGACACCCCGTTCACCGCCGAGGCGCCGAAATCACCGGTGAGGACACCGCCGACCCAGCTGGCGTACTGGGTGATCAGCGGTCGGTCGACGCCGAGCTGGTGGCGGATCCTGGCGACCTGCTCCGGGGAGGCCGTGGTCCCCGCGATCACGTCGGCCACGTCGCCGGGCAGCAGTCGCAGCAGCAGGAAGACGAGCAGGCTCGCGGCGACCAGCGACAGGGCCAGCAGGACGAGGCGCCGCAGCAGGATCACCGCCATGGGCCCGTCCTTCGCACTCCCCACATCCTCCGTACCACGACCCTCCGAACCATGATCTCGTGAATCACGACTCTCTGTATCATGATTGTTGCCCTCCGGGGCAGGGGAGGGCGTCGAACACGACGGCGGCCGGTCGGGTCAGGACCTCCTGATCTGGATCTTCGAGACGTCGTAGAGGGACGACAGGTTGTTGGTCGGGTAGCCGGTGACGCCGGCCCGGACAATCTGCCGAGCCGGGCCGAGCAGCAGCCAGTCGCTGGCCGCGTCCTCGGAGATCTGCCGGGCGAGCCTGCGCAGGTTCTGGTCACGCTCGGCGTCCGAGGACGCCGTCACCGCGGCCTGATAGGCCTGCTGGACCGCCGGGCTGTCGTAACGCCAGTAGTAGCCCGGCTTCGCGTAGTTGCCCAGGTCCCGCGGTTCGGCGTGGTCGACGATGCTCAGGTCGTAGTCGGCGTTCCGGTACACCTGGGTGAGCCAGGTGGGGAACTCGACGCTGGCCGTCCGCACCGTGATCCCGATGTCCTGGAGCTGGGAGCGCACGTACTCGGCGATGGCCGGCGGGTAGATGTTCGGGACCGTGAGCCCGAGGGTCAGCCCACCCGCGTAGCCGGCGTCGGCGAGCAGCCTGCGGGCGTTCGCCGGGTCGTACCTGTCGATTCCGGTGAGGTCCTCGTACCAGGGGTCCAGCGGTGGGACGGAACTGCCGATCCGGGTGCCGCCGCCGAGTACCCGGATCAGGCCGTCCTTGTCGATGCCCTGCCGGATCGCGTGGCGGACCCGGGCGTCGGACAGCGCCGGCCGCGAGTGGTTGAACCCGAGGGTGATCTTGTCGCTGCTGGTGCCCGTGGAGACGGTGAAGTTCGGGTTGCCCTGGTAGGAGTTGACCAGCTCGATGTCGGTGATGCCGCCGATGTCGACCTGCCCGGTCCGCACCGCGTTGTTCTGCGCGTTCGGGTCGGTGATGTAGCGGAAGACCACCCTGGCGACGCCGGCCTTCGGCCCCCAGTACCGGTCGTTGCGGACGAGCGTGATGCTGTCGCCGTGCCGCCAGCTGTCGAACCGGAACGGGCCGGTGCCGACCGGCCTGCTGTCCAGGTCGGTGGCGCCCTCCCGGATGATGACGCCGGCGGCTCCGGTGAGCCGGTAGGTCAGGTTGGTGTCGCGGTCCTTCAGGGTGAGCACGACGGTCTTCTCGTCGGGCGCGGTCACCGAGGCCACCGAGGCCAGGTCGGCGGCGTTGGGATTCACCGAGTCCGGCGCGCTGACCCTGCTCAGGGAGGCCACCACGTCGGCGGCGCGCAGCGGTGAGCCGTCGTGGAAGGTCACGCCGTCCCGCAGGGTGAAGGTGTAGGTCTTCCCGTCCTCCGAGATCTTGTAGGACGTGGCCAGCGCCGGGGTGATGGCGCCGGAGTCGTCCCGCTGGAGCAGCCCCTGGTAGACGTTGTTGAGCAGGATCTGGCCGATGGCGGCGCCGGAGGCCCTGGTGATGTCGAGGCTGCCCGGTTCGAGCACGAGACCGATGGTCGCGGTGGCGTCCGGGTTGGCCGCGCCGGTCGCGCCGGCTGCCGGGTCCGTCGCCGCGCCGCCGGAAGCGTCCGAACCGCAGGCTGTGAGTACCGCCAGCGCCAGGGCTGCCGCGCCGGCGAACAATCTGATCTTCATCAACTGCCTTCTCCTGGAAAGCCGTCGGCCACGGTCACGGCCGCAACCAGCGACGCTGCCGGGGGCTGCCCGGTGTCGCCCGCTACTGCCTGGCAGCGGGACGGACGCGGATGTCAGCGGCTACGGAACATGATCGAAATGGGCGTTGGTGAACGCGGTGCGTTCGGTGCGGGCTGGTTGCCGGAACTCGGGCCACCTCACCGCACATGACTCACCGTAATGAAGCTGTACGCGACTTGTTGCAAAGGCCGTTGCGCCGCAAAGGCCTTTGCAACGTGGAAGCAACCAAGAAGCAACCAAGAAGCAGCGAATAAGCGCGGTGCAGGAGGAAGGCCGGGAGGAGCGTCGCCGTGCCGGCCGGGCCCGGGCTCGCGGGCTGTCGCCGGTGGACGCTGCGGGCCCGGCGGCTGTCAACGGGAAACCGTTCCGACAGGCAGCCGGTGTGATACCGGCTGTGGTACCGGCGCGCTCACCGGGCTTTCAGGATCAGCAACAGATCTGGTCGAAATGATGCGCGCGGCGGGAGATCCAGAACGGGTCGAGAATCATCGCTGGCAGCCGACGCCCTGTGCGCACCGCCTGAATGTAACCTCACGCGGGATCAGACTCAATCAGGACCTTGCGGACGAGACCCGACGGAGCCGGACATGGATCTACAGCTGGACGGGCGGCGCGCGATCGTGACCGGTGGCAGCCGTGGCATCGGGCGGGCCATCGCCAGATCGCTGGCCGCCGAAGGGGCCAAGGGCGTGATCGCCGCGCGGGACGCCGACGTCCTGGCGGTGGCCGCCAGGCAGCTTGCGGCCGAGACCGGCGGTACTGTGCTGCCGGTTGCCGCCGACACCCGCGACGGGGGCGCCGTGGCGCGGCTGGCCGAGCGGACGGTCGCGGAGCTCGGCGGGGTCGACATCCTGGTCAACAACGCCGCCCAGCCGGGCGGCGCCGGCGGCCCCGGCGGGTTCTCCGCGCTGGCCACCGCGGATCTCGCCGACGACATCGACGTGAAGGTCATCGGTTACCTGCGCACCGCCCAGGCGGTCGCCCCGCACCTGATCCGGGCCGGCTGGGGTCGCATCATCAACATCGGCGGTCTCGCGGCCCGTTCGACCGGGCGGACGGCCGCGTCCATCCGCAACGCCAGCGTCACCGCGCTCACCAAGAACCTCGCGGACGAGCTCGGCCCGCATGGGATCAACGTCGTCGCGGTCCATCCCGGGCCCACCGTCACCGAACGGTTCGCCGACCTGATCGGCGACGATCCCGCCCGGCTGGACGCCGTCACCGCGACGCTGACGATCGGCCGGGTGGTCACCGCCGAGGAGGTGGCCACGCTGGTGACCTTCCTCGCGTCCCCGCTGAGCGTGTCGGTCACCGGTGAGACGATCGCCTGCGGTGGCGGGAGCCGCGGGCCGATCTACTACTGATGATCCTGGCCAGTACTGATGATCCCGCCCGGCCGGGATGGCTATGCGGCGAGCGGAGTGTAGTGGGAGGCGTCGTCCCCCTCGACGGCGTAGCTGCGCCGGCCATCCACCCCGACCGGCACGTCGCCGGCGACGGTGACCCGGTGCAGCAGCCGCGGGAGGTCGCCGTAGTCGTCGACACCGTAGTGCTGGGTGCTGCGGTTGTCGAAGAAGACGAGGTCGCCGGGGGCCCACCGCCACCGGACGGTGTTCTCCGGCCGGGTGACGTAGGTCTGCAGCAGGCGGAGGAGGTCACGCGACTCGGTCACGGACAGGCCGACGATGCGCTGCGCGAACCCGCCGATGAACAGGCCCCGCTCACCCGTCTCGGGATGGACGCGAACCACCGGGTGGGCGGTCCGGTACTTCCGGGAGACGAAGATCTCGCGGTACGCCTTCGTCTGCTCCGTCTCGGCCCGCGGGATCGCGTAGTCGTAGTCGTTGCTGTGCTCCGCCCAGATCCGGTCGGCCAGTTCGCGCAGGTCGCCCGGAGGTCCTGGTAGGCGGTCACGGAGTTGGCGATGAGGGTGTCCCCGCCGGCCGGGGGGATCACGACGGCGCGCAGGGTGCTCGCGGCCGGCGGGGAGACGACGAACGTGACGTCGGTGTGCCAGTTGTTGGCCCGGCCCTCGGTCGAGTCCACCCGCAGCACGTTCGGGCTGCCGGCCAGGGACGGGACGGTGGGGTGCGCCGTGGTGAGCGCGCCGAAACGGGCGGCGAAACGCTGCTGCCCGGCGTCGTCGAGTTCCTGCCCGCGGAAGAACAGCGCCTTGTGCTCGACGAGCGCGGCCCGGATCGACGCGATGACGGTGTCGTCGCCGAGCGCGTCACGAAGGTCCAAGCCGACGATTTCGGCGCCGATCCGTCCGGTTACCCTGCGGATGTCGAGATTCGTGCTGACGACGGCCATGTCGCTCCTTGGCGATCCGGGAACGTGGGTGTCCGGCGGGGCGGAAGCAACCGCGGGAGAAGCCGCGGAAGAGGCGCGGCCGCACCGCCTTCGGTCCTTCGGTCCATCGGTTTTCTCGTCGGTTCTCCTCCCGGCCGGCGGGGAGAAGCGCTCCGGCGACCGGTCCCGACGGTTTCCTCGTCGGCCCGTGATGCCATGCTCGTGTCCACCGCGGAGCACGGTCAATATTTGGCGGTCCAGCGAAAATAATTCGGCATTCGGTGGCCGTCCGTGTCGGCGGACGATGTGGGCGCGATGAGTAATGTTCTGGCGGGACGGGTCACGCGTCCGGGAACCGCGAGTGATGGCCGGGCCTTCCGTCGTACCTGCGGGTGGCGGTATGGCGGGTCGTGACGGCATACCGGCATCTCCCGTTCCCGTCCAGGCCGCCTCCGGCGGGGGCGGATGCCGCTCGGCCCAGGTCGGCGACCTGACCCGGGTACGGAAGAAACATGATCGATCTTCCTTCGTGTCGTGTCGACCGCTCCCGTGGGCGGGTTGACAGCCGGCCATTCCTGCCTACATAGTCGCCAACATGTCGAGGAGCGGACTGTCGGTCCGGCGAGTGGTGGACCATGTCCATGTCGCCAGTGATCTGTGTCACTCCCGGTCGAATCAAGGTTGATTCTTTCCGGCAGTTACATGGTCTTTTCAGAAGCGTCAAACAGTTATTCAAAAATTGCTCTACGCATCACTGGCGGCGGTGGTGGCGGTCGCTGGCCCGGGTCGTGAATGATATTGATCAGCTGGCGGCCGGCGAAGCCGCGGAAATTTTTGGGACGGCCTCGCCGGGCTCTTCGGAAAACCACTCGATCCCAGTTTCTCCGCCGATTTCCGTATCCGCTCCGGTGCGTCTGTGACGTCGCCCGCCCGGGATACCGGGAAGGAAGCCGAGAAGCCGGGACGCCCACCCGTCCTAATCATGATTCGACCGGCTGCCGAGAACCGAGACAGGGAATCTGATGAACGACCAGCCCCGCCAGCCACACCGACACCGCGACATGTCCTCGACACGTGTCGCCCGGGCCAGACGCGCCGCCCGGGCCGGCGTCGGCGGCCCGCGGTGAGCGCCGTGTCGAGACGCCGCCCGCGGCCGGTCGCGACCCCCGCCGAGACCGACGTCCTCGTCCTCGGGGGAGGCCCGGCCGGGACGTGGGCGGCGCTGGCGGCGGCCGCCGGCGGCCAGCGGGTCACGCTCGCCGACAAGGGCTACTGCGGCACCAGCGGCTCGACGGCGGCCGCCGGTAACAACCTGTGGTATCTGCCGCCGGACGGGGACGCCCGGTCGCGGGCCATCGCCGCCCGTGAGACCGCCGGCGGTCACCTCACCGACCGGCGCTTGATGGCGCGCGTCCTCGACCGGACGTGGCAGGCGGTCGAGCAGCTGACGGACTGGGGCTACCCGTTCCCGGTGGCTGACGACGGCACCCCGCGGCGCGCCAGCCTGCAGGGCCCGGAGTACATGCGGCTGATGCGCCGCCAGGTCCGGCGTGCCGGCGTCGTCATCCTCGACCAGTCGCCAGCCCTTGAGCTGCTGGTCGACCCTGACGGCGTCGTCACCGGCGCCGCCGGGGTCCACCGTCAGCGGGGCGGCGAGCCCTGGCGGGTGCGCGCCGGCGCCGTGGTCCTGGCGACCGGAGGCTGCGCCTTCCGGTCCGGCGCGCTGGGCCTGAACGTGGACACCGGTGACGGCGCGCTGATGGCCGCGGAACTCGGCGCCGAACTGTCCGGGATGGAGTTCTCCTGCCAGTACGGCACCGCGCCCGCCTTCGGCGCGCAGACCAAGGGCCTGATGTACCAGTTCGCCGTGTTCACCGACGCCGACGGCGCCGAGCTGGCCAGCGCCGCGTTCCCCGGCGGGCTGCTCGACGTGCAGCGGGCGGCGCTGCACACCCAGGTGTACGCCCGGCTCGAGCGGGCGCAGCCGCACCTTCGGGAGGCGATGCGCTGGTCGCAGCCGAACTTCTTCCTGCCGTTCGACAAACTGGGCATCGACCCGTTCACCCAGCGCTTCCCCGTCCGTTTCGTCATGGAGGGCACCGTGCGCGGGACGGGCGGGCTGCGCGTGGTCGACGACGGATGCGCGACCACCGTCCCCGGGCTGTTCGCGGCCGGCGATGCCGCGTCCCGCGAGCTCGTCACCGGCGCGATCAGCGGCGGCGGCAGCCACAACGGCTCCTGGGCGATCTCCTCCGGTAGCTGGGCCGGCGCGGCGGCGGCCCGGTTCGCCGCGCGGCGCCCGGCCGGCTGGC
>NZ_CAAAFS010000281.1:0-14680 GCF_900634755.1 Protofrankia symbiont of Coriaria myrtifolia | reverse complement strand
GGGCTGCGCGCCCGGGCGGGCCGTGGCGACCTGCGGCACGAGGAGGTGGTGGCCGCCGTCCAGGAGCGGGTGCTGCCGCTGCGGCACAACAGGTTCAGGACGGCGGCGGACCTGCGCGAGTCACTGGCCGTCCTCGACTCGCTGTGGTCGGCCGTCGTCGACGGGCTCGCACCGGACGACGACGCCCACAGCATCACCCCCACCAGGGAGGCCGCGGCGATGCTCGCGCACGCGCGGTGGATGTACCGCGGCGCGCTGTCCCGGCCGGAAAGCCGCGGGCTGCAGGTCCGCCTGGACCGGCCGCGGACCGACCCGGCCCTGGCCCACCGCATCCGCGTCGGCGGCCTCGACCAGGTGTGGACGGCCGCCGAGAGCGCCACCGCCGCCGAGAGCGCCACCGCCGGGAGCGCCACCGCCACTACCGGTTCCGGCGCCGTTCCCGGCGTTCGCCGTCCCGAGGAGGTGCCGGCTCTGTGATCGAGGTGGTCAGCGGCAGCCGGTGCGTCGACTGCAACATCTGTGTCGAGGTGTGCCCGACCAACGTCTTCGACGCGGTCGACGGCGGCCATCCGGTGATAGCCCGGCAGCCCGCATGCCAGACCTGCTTCATGTGCGAGGCCTACTGCCCGGCCGACGCGCTGTTCGTGGCACCGCTGGCGGGCCCGGCGCCGGCCGGGTCACCGCTGCGGGACGAGGCGTTCCTCGAAGCCCACGACCGGTTCGGGGAGTACCGGCGCTGGCTCGGCTGGGGCCACGGCCGCCGCCCCGGCAGCCTGCTGGACCGCAACCACGTCTTCACCGCACGTCTCGGCCCGGCACCGGAGGCATCCGGCCGGTGAGCCGGGTGGGACCTCCGCGAAAGCCGAACGAGGACACACGATCCGAGCAGCGACAAGGCAGGGAGCAGCCACATGCCGACGTCCCGTGAGCCCACGGGTGGGCCCCGGCCCGAGCCCGGAACCGGGCCCCGGCCCGTCCCGCGTCCCGCTCCCGCCGGCACGCGGCGCGACCCGTACGCCGGCTTCGGCGGCCGGATCGGGCGCACCTTCGGCGAGTCGGAGCCGGCGTGGCCGCCCCGCGTCCGCCCGGACGGGCACGCACCCAACATCGTCGTGGTGCTCGTCGACGACATGGGGTACAGCGACATCGGCCCGTTCGGCGCCGAGATCGCCACGCCGGCCCTGGACCGGCTCGCCGAACAGGGTGTGCGGCTGACCAACTACCACACCATGCCGCTGTGCTCGCCAGCCAGGGCAGCCCTGCTGACCGGCCTGAACCCGCACCGCGTCGGATACGCCATGGTGGCCAACGCCGACCCCGGCTTCCCCGGCTACGGGATGGAGATCGCCGACGACATCCCCACCCTGGCCGAACTGCTGCACGACGCCGGATACGCCACCTATGCGGTCGGCAAGTGGCACCTGGCGCGCGACTCGGCGTCCAACGCGGCCGACGACCGGCGCAACTGGCCGCTGCAGAAGGGCTTCGACCAGTACTACGGCGTGCTGGAAGGGCTCACCAGCCTGTTCCACCCCCACCAGCTGGTACGGGACAACAGCCCGCTGGACATCGACGACCTGCCCGACGGCTACTACTACACCGACGACATCACCGACCAGGCGATCTCGATGGTGGCGTCGCTGCGGGCGCACGACGCCGACAAGCCGTTCTTCCTCTACGTCGCGCACAACGCCGTGCACGGTCCGTTGCAGGCCAAACCCGAGGACGTCCGGCGTTACCGGGGCCGCTACGACGGCGGCTGGGACGCGCTGCGAGAGACCCGCTTCGACCGGCAGCGCGCGGCCGGCCTCTTTCCCGCCGACACCCGGCTGCCGCGGCGCAACTTCGAGGCCGGACACGAGGTGGGCCCCTGGGCGGAGCTCACGCCGGAACAGCAGCGGCTGTACGCCCGGTACATGGAGGTCTACGCCGCCATGGTCGACAACATCGACCAGAATCTCGGGCGGCTGCTGGACACCCTCGCCGCGCTCGGCGAGCTGGACAACACGATCGTCATCTTCACCTCCGACAACGGAGGCACGGGCGAGGGAGGCGCGGAGGGCACCCGCAGCTACTTCAAGCGTTTCGTCCAGCATCCGAACCTGCCCGCCGACTGGGACCCCGATGTCGAGCGCGACCCCGAACTGATCGGCGGCCCGCGCAGCCTGGTGCACTACCCGCGCGGCTGGGGGATGGCCTCCAACACGCCGTTCCGGCTGTACAAGGGCCAGACCTACGCCGGCGGGGTGCGGGTGCCGTTCATCCTGTCCTGGCCGGCCGGCCTGCGCACACCTGCCGGCGACGCCGGCGTTCGGACGCCCGCCGGTGATACCGGCATTCGCGCGCAGTACCAGTACGTCACCGACATCACCCCGACGCTGCTCGACCTGGCCGGGGTGGCACGGCCGGCGCGGCGACGCGGGCGGCCGGTCCAGGAACTCGACGGATTCAGCTTCGTCGCCGTCCTCGCGGACCCGGACGCACCCAGCACCCACCACGAGCAGTACTGCGAGATGATCGGCAACCGCAGCTACTACCGGGACGGCTGGAAGCTGGTCACGCTGCACCGCCCCGGCGCCCCGTACGACGACGGCGAATGGGCGCTCTACGACGTGACGCGGGACCCGACCGAGATCGTCGACCTGTCCGCCGCGCACCCCGACGTGGTCAAGGAACTGGCCTCGGCCTGGGAGGACGCGGCGTGGCGCAACGGCGTCTTCCCGCTCGCCGACGGCAGCGGCGCGCTGGTCATCCGCAACCCCGCGGAGGAGCGGCTGCGGCGGCCGGTGACCCTGCTGGCCGGCACGCCTGAACTGGAGCGCTACCGCTCCGCCAAGCTCATCACCTTCCGCTCCTTCGACATCGTCATCGAACTGGACGAGCACGCCGCCGGCGACGAAGGAGTGCTGGTGTCGCACGGCGACCAGGGCGGCGGCTACAGCGTGTACGTGGAGGACGGACGGCTCCGCTTCGCATACAACGAGTACGGTGTGCTGCACGAGGCCGACGCCGGGCCGCTGCCCGCCGGCCGGCACACCGTCCGCGTCCGCGCCCAGGCCATCCCGGGTCTGCGCTGGGACTGGCGGATCCTCGTCGACGGCACCGAAACCGGCCGGCTGGCCGACGTGCACCAGCTGATCGGCATGGCCCCCCTGCAGGGGATCAGCGTCGGCGTGGACCGCAAGTCCCCGGTCTCCTGGCCCGTCCACGAACGCCACCGCAGCTTCCGTTACACCGGCCGCCTGAAATCGGTGACCTACATTCCGGGACCGCCTGCCCCCGACGACCCGGAAACCCTGGTCCGCACCCTGCGCGAAGCCGCCGCCACCTTCGAGTAGCCGCGGCCCGCTGTTCCAGCGACGCGTTCTCGACCTCGGCGCTACCGACCGTAGCAGCCAGGAGGAACTGCGACGTCGCGACCTCGGCCCCGGTCGCCAACCGTGTCCCCTCATGCGGTTCCCCGCAGGTTTCGGAGGCCCCGCCGGACCGTCGAGAGCCTTCGAGAAGACACTTCAACACCAAAAGATCACCTGCCGAGCAAGGCGACGACCATCATTTTTGAACGCTCGGGACAATAAGGAGGCGTTCCTTCGGGGCTTCTTCGGATGCGGACGTTATAGGTGCTCGAGGGAGAAGTTATAGCCGGCCACCACGTGCACACTCGGGCCTATCGCGGGGCATGTTCCTTTGTTGTCGGAGCCGTCGTAGTACATGTCGTGGCACTTTCCACAGAATCGCCAGTCCTGCTGTCGGGGTACGAAGGGGTCGCGACTCTCGTAGGACTTCGAAGTAGTCGCGCGATGCGAAGGGCATTCCGCCGCACAGGCCCCAGGACGCGTTCCCTACAGCTATGTCCCCGAAGGGGTCCGGCAGGCTGATTGAGGTGATGTGGATCGATGGCCAGTGGTTACTGAACGCAAAGCCATGAGTCGACGGCAGATAGCCGGGAACCGTGACCCGGGCGTCCGGGATCACCGAGTAGACAGCCTCGGCGTTATTGCCTTTTCCTCCACTGAAGTATACGCCATACGGCCCGGTAATCGACTGCTCGTAGAAGTTCGTACCCGCATACGGGTTATTCTAGTGGATGTACACCTCATGATCCTGATCGCCGATACGGTAGCGAGTATGTCCCTCAGTGCCAGTCAGGATGCCGTTGGACTCGGATTGGATCCAAACCGTCTGTCCAGGCTGGATGACGTCAGGCGGGCGCAGCGGTTCCGTTCACTCGCCTCCTTCCAGATGACTTGTTACATGATGCAAAGGAATGCCGATCTGGTTCCGGAGTGTTATACGCGTTGAACGCGCTGCCATGGTGTTGACCTCCATATCGACTGGTTGGCCGGAATTGGAACAAGACTCATTTCTCTGCAGTGTGAATTTCCCGGATCTGTAATACGAAGAACCTCTCCACCGCGGACCATCCAGGCTGGGCCCGGCTGGTCAAATCCTCTGACAAGATTCGTGCACAGGTACGAGTGCCCGACTACTCGATCGCGCAGATATCGGTACGCGGATAGAGCCGGAGGGTTGCTCACGGCCCTCGACGCTGCTGGCCGGCCGACCGGGATGTGGGTGGGAATTTTTCATGGGATGGTAGGTCGGCGATGCCGACGGCTTCAGTCGGTACCACCATGTTGACGTAAGAAGCGATCTTCGTTGTAGATCTTTTGGGGGATGGCATACTCCGTATCGCGAAGTCCGTTGCCTGCTGGAGACAATCATTGTTGGTCATTGTTCCCCTGTCGTCGTCCGTTAGCTTCACATCATCCTGAGTAGCCAACGCGGGATATCAGGGCTAGCACGGAACTTCGGCGACGCCCTGCCTCCTCGGCCGAGGGGCGCGTTCTCCGCTTGGTTGTGGTTGTCCGTCAGGGCAGCGGGTGGGAGGACACACTCCCTGTCCGGTTGGTCGGCTACGGCGGGATCTGCGGCGGCGGTGATGTCGCGGTAATGTCGTTGACAGTCGCGGAGGGCGCTGTGACGCTTACTCCATGAGCGTCGAGGGGGCGGCGGGAAGAGTCGTCATGCCTCGTCCGCCGTGTTCCCGCGTTCTGCCTACGCCGATGCCGGCGGTGTATCTCGCGGTCGGGTTCGGTGTGCTGCTCGGGGCGTCCGGGCTGGTGTTCAAGGCACGGGACGGCTCGCATGCCGCCATGGACACGGTTCTGGGGGCCACCGGCGGTTTCCTGTTCCTCGCCGCCGGGGCGGTGGCGCATGCCCGGCGACCGGCGAACCGGGTGGGGCTGCTGATGGTCCTGGTCGGCGTCGGGTTCTTCGCCGAGGATCTGCAACTGTCACGCACCCCGGTGATAGGCAGCGCCGGACTGCTGCTGGTCCGGGCGTCGAGCGGGTTCGCCGCACATCTGCTGCTGGCCTTCCCGAGCGGACGCCTGGCCTCACGGACACAGCGGCTGCTTGTAACGGCCGCGTATGCCACGGCCTTCGGGCTCCCTCCGGTCGCAGCCCTGTTCGACAGCGCCCACCAACTGCCTGATTCCGCCCCGAACCTGCTGCTTGTCGCCGACAACCTGCCGTTGGCGCAGGCGGTGAACCACATCGAGGAGACGATCGGCGCGGCGATCGCCGTGGGTGTGCTGGTGGTGCTCGTCCGCCGCTGGGTGACGGCCAGCCGGCCGCTGCGGCGGGTGCTCGCACCGGTCTTCGTCACCGGTCTGGTGGGAGCTGCCGCCACGGTGGCCGGCGGGGTCGCGGGTTCGACGCATCCGCTGCGGCCGACGTTCCTGTGGGTCTACTGGGCGGCGTTCTGCCTGTTGCCGCTGGCGTTTCTCGCCGGGGTCCTGCGGGTCCGGCTGGGACGCACCGCCGTGGGGGACCTGCTGGGCCGGTTGCACGAGCCGCTGTCAGCCGCCGACCTGCAGGGGCTCCTGGCGCGGTCGTTGGGTGATCCCTCGCTGCGGATCGGCTACTGGCGGCCGGAGTCCGGCACGTTCATCGACGGGGACGGCCAGCCGCTGCGGCTCCCGGAGGACGACTCACAGCGCGCCGTGTGGCCGGTGGAACGCGACGGCCGGCGGGTCGCGGCGCTGTTCCACGATCCGGCGCTGCGGGAGGACGCACATCATCTCGACGCCGTGGCCGCCGCGGCCGGGCTGGCGCTGGACAACCAGCGGCTGGCCGCCGAGGTGAACGCCCAGCTCGCCGAGGTCCGGGCCTCGCGGGTGCGGATCGTCGCCGCGGCCGACGCCGAACGGCGCCGCCTCGAACGCGACCTGCACGACGGCGCGCAGCAACGGCTCGTCGTCGCGCGGCTGTTGCTGCGTCTGCTCCAGGAACGCCTCGACGGCACCGTCGACGAGCAGAGCACGGCGTTGCTCGCGCGCAGCGCCGACGGGCTCGACGCGGCCATGAACGAGCTGCGGGCGCTCGCCCGCGGCATCCACCCCGCCATCCTCACCGACGCCGGCCTGCTCCCCGCGCTGCGGGCACTGACCGAGCAGACCCCGCTCGACGTGCGACTGACGGCGACCGCCGTACCCGTGCTGACCCCCGCCGTGGAGGCGACCTGCTACTTCGTGGTGGCCGAGGCGCTGACCAACGCCCTCAAGTACGCGCACGCCGACCAGGTCCGGATCGACGTCGAACACGCCGACGGCCGGCTGCGCGTCGAGGTCACAGACAACGGAATCGGAGGGGCCGACATCACAGCCGGAGCAGCCGGAGCAGCCGGAACGGCAGGGGCAACGGGAACAGCCGGCACGGGCCTGCTCGGCCTGCGTGACCGGCTCTCGGCACTCGACGGCATGCTGACCGTGCACAGCCCCGCAGGCCACGGCACCACCGTCCGTGCGCTTCTCCCCACGGGTGATCCGCGATGAAACCCTTGTCCTCGCTGTCCTCGCTGTCCTCGCCAGGCCGGTCCGCGGGATTACGGGTGGTGCTCGCCGACGACGCTGTGTTCCTACGGGAGGCTGTCGCCGAGCTGCTCCGCGGCCACGGCTGCGACGTCGTCGCGCAGGTAGCCGACCCGGCCGGCCTGCATGGCGCGATCGCCGCGCTGCGGCCCGACGTGGCGGTGGTCGACATCCGCATGCCTCCCACCCACCATCTCGAAGGGCTCGAGGCGGCTGTCGCCATCCGCCGGGACCACCCCGACGTCGGCGTCCTGCTGCTCTCCCAGTATCTGGAGTCCCACTACCTGCCAACCCTGTTCGGCACGGGCGCCGGGAGCATCGGCTACCTGCTCAAGGAGCGGGTTGCCGGTACGGCGGTCTTCCTGGACGCGGTCCGCCGGGTCGCGGCCGGCGGCTGCGTGCTCGACCCCGACGTGGTGAGACTGCTGGTCGGTGGCCGGCGCCGACACGACCCGCTCGACACGTTGACCGACCGTGAACGTGAAGTGCTCGCCCTGATGGCCGAGGGGCGTTCCAACCGCTCCATCAGCGACCAGCTCGTCCTGACCCCCAGGACGGTCGAATCCCACGTACGCAACATCTTCACCCGGCTCGGCCTGCACCCGCAGCCCGACGACCACCGTCGCGTCCTCGCCGTCCTCACCTACCTCCAGGCCACCGACACGACCGCCGCCCGAAGATCATAACTGGCCGGTCCGGCAACCACGCCGCCGGTCAGGCAACCACGCCGCCGGACAGGTGGGCACGGCGTCACCGGCAGCCGGTGACCAGGCGGGTGAGTGCCGTCGACGACAGTTCGGACTTGAGCAGGAATCCGCATGCTCCGCAGTCGGTGATGCGGCTGCCGTAGTCGGTGGCGTCCCGGGCCGAACACAGCACCACCTTGACCGTCGGCATCCTCGTACGCAGCTCGCGGCAGAGCGTGAACCCGTCGACGTCGGGCAGGCGTACGTCCAGTAGCACGATGTCCGGCCGCAGCCGGGCCGCCTCACCCAGCCCGTCGGCTCCGGTCCCCGCCTCCCCGACGATCCGGTATCCACCGGTCTCCAGCATCACGCGAGCGACCGCCCGGAAATCCGCAAGATCGTCGACAATCAGAACAGTGGACGCCACCGACCGACGATCCCACCACGACCGCGTCCCCACGTCCGTGCCAGCCCTGAACCGGAGGGCGTCATCCGGGCTGGCCTCACCCGCCACCCATGCTGGCCGGCGAGCACCCGCATGGCCGAATCGTCGCGTGGCCGAACCGCCGTGCCCAACCATCCGGGCTGACGGCCTTCGGTTTTCAGTGTTGGCACGGATGTTCCCGCGCCCGATGCCCGTGAGAATCGATCTGACGATCGTGGCAGGGCCTCGAAACGGCGGCGGCACCGATCAGGAAGCGCCTCCAGTCAGTCACGACATGTTGTGGGGGAAGAGACGTGATGCGCATGGTCGGCCGGCGTTGTCGGAGATTTTCGTACCGGCGGACGAGGGCGCGGGAGGCACTGTCGGTCCCGCGTTTCGTCGTCCGTCTCCCGGCGCTTCTTCCCAGGCATGCGCTGGCCGGTTTCCTGGCGCTGTCCCTGCTTGCCACGGGCTGTCTGGGCGATATGGGGGGCAGCGGTGGTTCGCGGCCGAGCGGCGGGCCGACCCGACAGAACGGGCAGGACCGGCAGAACGGGCAGGACCGGAAGCCGAAAGGGCCGGTCTGCCCCACGCCCGGGCCGCTCACGAAATCCCAGCTTCCCAAGTTTCCGTCGGCGGACGCGGTCACTGTGATCAATCAGAATCCATGCGTCAGCATCGCGGGTCTCGCCGATCAGATGATCGGTTTCATTCCCAGGGGACGCGCGGGGGAGTTCGCGCAGTTCCGCGGCGGGCTTGAGCAGTTCATCAAAAGGGTGAACGCGGCCAACGACGTGGTGGAGTGCGCCTACGAGACCGACCATCTGGCGATCGAGGTGTACCAGCATGATGACTGGCACTGGTCACTTGGCATGGTCGCGGTCGTCCGTGGGGATCTCGACGCGCTGGTCGACGGCGCGGCCTGCTGGTTGCTGAAGAGAGTGCCGTTCCCGACCGGGGGATTCGGATTCCGCGGCGAGAAGCGCGCGCCCGACCCTGCCTTCTGTGCCGACGCCGTCAGCAGAAAAAGCAACGGCTATCGTTTCACGGTCATGTGGATCGGATCCTCGGATCTCATGTGCAAGAGCCTCGCCTACCTGGCGAAGCCCGTTCAGCCGACGCCCTTGAGCACCGGCTGAAGCATCGTTCCGAATACTCGGGTTCAGCGCGGCGCGGTGTGTCCGGGATGCTCCGCGTCACGAAGGGTATCCTTGTTGGGGCGCGTCGTGTTCGAAGTGTGCTTCGGGCGATTGCGGCTCTTGTTTTCCGTCTCGGTGGGTCCAGTTCGGCCGTGTCGCGGGCAGGCCGGATCCTGGGCGGGGCTGATGCTAGCGACACTGATGTCACTGACATTGATGTCACTGACACTGATGTCGCTAACATGGATGTTAGTCTTCGTGTGTGCATGAGGACTTCGTGGGTCGCGCCGAGGAGCTGGCACGGCTGGATGGCCATCTCGCGGCGGTTCGTGGCGGCCGGAGGCGGCTGATCAGTGTGCGGGGGCGGCGCCAGGCCGGCAAGTCCAGACTGATCAGCGAGTTCGTGCGCCGTAGCGGTTTGCCGCAGATGTTCGTGACCGGGGCTCGGCAGGCCACTCTCCAGCGAGACCTCGACGGGTTCGTCGAGGACGTCCGGCTCGGCTGCACCCTGCCCGGCGCCGACGGGCTTACCGCCGGCGGCTTCACCTCCTGGGAACAGGCGCTACGCGCCACCCATGCCGCGCTCCCGGTGGACACGCCGGCCATCGTCGTGATCGACGAGTTCCCCTGGCTGCTGGAGCGCGATCCTGGCATCGACGGCACTCTGCAGAAGCTTTGGGACCGGCTGTTCGAGAACCGGCCCGTCCTTCTTGTCATCATCGGCAGTGACCTCGCCGTGATGGAGATGCTGACCGGGCACGACCGGCCGCTGTTCGGGCGGGCCCGGGAGATGGTCGTCGAGCCGTTCTCCATCGGTGACACGGCGCGCATGCTCGGGCTCAGCGGTGAGCGTGCGGCGGAGGCGTTCGACGCGCAGCTCATCACCGGTGGGTATCCCCGGCTGCTGCTGGAGTGGCGACGGGCCGGCGGACTGTCGGCATTCCTCGACGACCAGCTCTCGGACGAGCACTCCGAACTTGTTGTCACCGGTCAGCGGGTTCTGGACGCGGAGTTCCCGCGTGATCTGCAGGCGAGTGGCGTGCTGCGCGTCATCGGTGCGGGAGACCGGGCCTTCTCCGCGATCGCGGCGCGCGCCGGTGTGGCGTCGACACCGCTCACCCGGGCCCTGGCACTGCTGGCCGGCAAAAGAGTAATCGCGGTCGACCGTCCGGTGGCGGTGAAGGTCGGTACAGCGTCCCGGTACCGGGTCGCCGACCCCTATCTGCGGTTCTGGCTGCGCTTCCTGGAAGGTGCGGTCGCCGACATTCAGCGTGGCCGGCCCGACCTGGCCAGGGCCAGGGTGGCGGGCGGATGGGCCGCCTATCGCGGGCGGGCCGTGGAACCGCTGGTGCGTCAGGCGCTCACCAGGCTCGCGGTCGACGATCCCGCGCTCGGTGGTGCCGAGACGGTGGGCGGCTGGTGGCCGCGTACCCACACCCCCGAGGTGAACCTGGTCGGCATCCGGCCGGGTAAGGGCGCGAACGTGGTGACCTTCGTCGGCTCCGTCAAGTGGCGTGACAAGGAGCCCTTCACCCCGGCCGACCTGGACCACCTGTTGCGTGACCGGGTCGCGGTGCCCGGCGGTGACACAGCGCCACCCGTCGCTGTCACCCGGACGACGACGCAGGTACCGGGCCTGCCCAGCTATGATCCGGCCCGGCTCCTGACCGCCTGGTAGGCGTCCGGAAGCCGCTTCTGTTTCGATCAGGTCCAGCAGTTGGTCGACGTCCGCGTCGGGCACGTTGGCGGCCAGGTACGCGCGGACCTGTTCCTCGTCGAACGGCAGCATCAGCATGGCCAGGTAGTCGGGGCCGGCCGGCCGGTCCCGGTGCTGGCCGGTGAAGTGCGTGGTCTCGTGCCGGATCGAGCGGAAGTAGCGGGTGCGGCAGGACAGCAGCAGCCTGCTCGGCCGGTCCGTCTCCCGGCGGCCGTTCTGCCGGGACCGCCAGGCATCCTCGGTGGCCCGCCACAGCCTGCGGGTGAACACCTGGCCGGCGTGCGGGTCCAGGCGCACCAGCACCTCGTCCAGCCCGTTGAAGATCAACACGCAGTTGCCGGCCGCGACCAGGTTCAGCACCTGCGCGGCGGACGGGCCGGTGCCGAGGTCCCCGGCGGCCAGCAGCGCCTCCAGGATCTTCGGGAGGCCCGCCCCTCCCGGGCCAGCGCCGGTGGCAGGTCGCGCAGGTCGAACAGGATCGGCAACGGCGCCGAGCGGTCGTCATCGCGGCGATTCAGCAGCGCCTGGGCGAAGAGCTTGACGGTGGTGGTCTTGCCCATGCTGACGTCGCCGAGCAGCGCGCACAGGTGCCGGGCGGAGGACGCCGAGGTGTCGGTGGCCCACGCCAGCAGCCGTTCCACCGCCAGCACCGGCTGCGGGTGGTGGGTCAGTGCGCGGGTCCGCCGGCCGCCGCGATGGTCGCCCAGCCGGCCGCGCCCGACGGGAACTCCGGTTTCCAGCCGGTGGTCTCCCGGAACCGGCGGTTGCTGACCCGCTGGGACCGGGTGACCGTGCGGGTGCGGGGCGACAGCCGCAGCGGCCAGGCCGGGATCAGTCTGACCCGATCGACGCCGTACACGTGCGCGAGCACCTCGGCGAACTCGGCCCGGGTGGCCGGCTCGTCGTCCACGATGTTGTACGTGCCGGGCGGCGCGTCGAGGGCGGCCACGACCGCGCTCGCGGCGTCGGCGACGTGGATCGGTGACAGGTAGGCGCCGGCCGGGCCGGGGACGGCCGGCTTGCCGGCCCGAGCCCGGCGGGCCATCTCGGTGCTCATGGCGTCGTCCGGGCCGTAGAACGAGCCGAAACGCAGCAGCACACCGGCGCGCCCGGCCACGCGCACCCGCTCGACCTGGGCGGCCGAGGCGGCCACCGTCCGCTCCTGCGGGCCGTTGGCCAGCGGCGCGTCCTCGTCGAGCCAGGATGTCCCGCCGTCCCGGTAGATCAGCGTGATCGACTCCTGGATGTAGCGGGAGACGGCGGTGGCCAGCGCCGCGTCCACCAGGTGTCTGCTGACGTCGCGGCGCAGGACGTCGTTCTGCTTCCAGCCGCCGGGCAGGATGGCCGCCGGCGGCAGCGGGATGTGGGTCGCGAGGTGGGCGACGGCGTCCGGCTGGATGCGTTCGATCGTCGTCCGGACCTGGACCGGGTCGGTGAGATCGAGGGCCACGGGGGTCACCCCGGCGGCGGCGAGCCGCTGGGCCCTGCCCTGGTCGCGGGCGACGCCGTGCCCCGCCTCGATCAGCTTCCTGACGGCGTGCCGACCGAGCGCGCCGGTCGCCCCGGTGACGAAGACCAACATGTTCGCTCCCTGGCGCCAGGCTCTCACCATTCCGACGAGGCGGCCAGCGGAGATCCGACGGAGGCAGCCAGCGAAGAACGTGACACCCGGTGGGCCCAGGTCCGCTCAGGAGACGGAGCCTGTCATGTACACCGCCCCCGGCCGGTACAGCGGCGGCGGCGCGGGCACCACCTGGCTGGTCGGCTCCCCGGACGACGCGACCACCGCCCTGCGTGGGTGCGCAGACCTCGGCATCACCCACTTTGTCCTCTCTAACACCCACTACAGGCGAGAGACCGCCCGCATCGGTGACCGGTTCCTCCCGCTGCCGCGCACCCCGGAACCGCTCCGAGCGGACGTCTGATGTGCATCCGGTGGATTCCGGCGAACTCCGGCGAATTCCGTCTCGACACGGTTGGTCTGCGGCGTGCCGTAACTCGGTTTCCGCCACACCGCATCGGACGGATCCACCCTGCCCGTCTCCGCTCGTAACAGTGGCACGTCCGGGGAACCGGCCGGCTACAGGCCGATCCCAGCGGCCACCGTCCGTGAGATCGCCCAGCAAGCTCAGAGCGGGAAGCCGGAGGAGCGGGAAACAGTGGGAAGCTGCGGGAAACTGAAGGTATGTGTCGTAACATCACCGAACTGCGGGGTCTTCAGCCGCCGGCGACCGATGAGGAGATCGAGGCGGCCGCCCGCCAGTTCGTCCGGAAGGTCAGTGGTCTGCGCCAGCCCCCGGCGGCGGCCGGGGACGCGTTCGAGGCGGCGGTCGCCGAGGTGGGCGCCGCGGTCCACCGGTTGCTCGACGCGCTGCCGGCCCGCCGCCAGCCACCGGCCACGCTCCCGCCGCTACGACGCCCGGAGATCCGCGCCCGCCTGAACACGTGAGCATCCCGGGTACCAGCCGGCCGGACCGCACGGGGGCCGACTCGGCCGCTGCCCAGGCGTCCATCGATGCCGGCCATCAGGCGCCGCGGGCGGCGTCCGCGGCCAGCCGCGTGGAGCATGATCTGGGCGATTTTGTCGCTGTGTACGGTTTTCGGCCCCGGAAGCGTACACAACGACAAACTCGCGGCGATCTTCTCTGCTTCCGTCGGGCGCAGAGCACCCGGAGAGCGTCACGAGGGTCCGGATCATGAGGTCCGGATCACGAGGGTCCGGAGAGGACGCAAAGAAGGTCCAGGGGATGACACCGTCGGGACGGCGTCGGCTGACCGGATGCCGGTGTCGTCGGGGCGGGGGCCGTTCTCGGCGGTGGCGCGGCCGGGCCTGGAACTCCCGCACCGTCCGCGCCGGAGGCGGTCGCTGTCGCTGGCGTCGTCGCGGGGACGCCAGCTGCGGGGGTGACACCGGCCGTTCCTGTGCCCGCGACGTCGTCCTGTGCCCCACCGTCCTGAGAGGCGGAGCCGCCGCAGTACGCCGGCGGTGTGGCCAGGCCGGGGGAGTACCCGCCGGGGCGCAGCAGCACCGAGGCGCCGGTCAGTCGCAGCCTGGGCATGGTGATCCGACTGGACTCGCTGTATATCCGGCCCAGCGTCAACAGGACGTCGCCACGTCCGACCAGGCCGACCACCGCCGAGACGGCGGTGTCCCGGTAGCCGGTGGCGGGATCGACGTCGAGGGCGTGATTCAGCGCCGGGTCCAGAACCTGCCCTGTGGCGCCGCCCGAACCGTGGACGCCGGCGTCGTGCACACAGGTGAAGGGCGCGGTGATGCCGCTGCTCTCCGCCGCCGCGGTTCCCGCTGCTGTTCCGGTTCCCGCTGCCACGTCGGACGTGGTCATCGTGTTGGCGGTCACCGTCAGCGTCCATGTTCCGAGCGTGCCGAGGTGGATCTCCCGCTCCAGACGGAAGTCGGCGGCGTTGACGAGTTCGCCGATGCGCAGCAGCGCGGCCGGGGTGCCGTCCGCCGGGCTGACGGTGCCGTCGAGCGCCAGGCGCCGCAGTTCGATGTTCCGGCCCGTCCAGTGGAACGTGTTGCCGTCGCCGGTGCGTGCCGAGGCGGTGCCGGCCGCGCCGGCGATCAGGACGGCCGAGCCCACGACCAGCAGGGTCAGCAACGCGCCGAGATGCCGTGGGAGGCGTCTCACCGGATGTCCGGCGTCGGGCCCGTGACGTGCCGGCCGGCCGTGGCCCCGGAATTCGGGACCTCGGAATTCGGTGCTGTGACATTCGGCGCAGTGGTGTCCGGGACGGCGGAATGCGGCGCGGCGGGATCCGGGACGGTGGAACGCGAGATGACAGAATTCGGCGCGGCGGAACTCGGGCGGGTGGGGTTC
>NZ_CAAAFS010000280.1:0-5815 GCF_900634755.1 Protofrankia symbiont of Coriaria myrtifolia | reverse complement strand
GTGCGGACGGGGCGGCGTGGCGGACACGTTCGTTGCCGCCCCTGCTGGCCGTGGCCGGGCCATCAGGCCACCGGGCCCGCGTCACCGGACCGTTTCGTGGCCGGCGCCGGACCTCCTGCCGGCGACGGCCGCGAAACCGCGGAGCGGGAGAACCAGGCAGCAAAAGCGGTAAGAACGGTGTGAGCCGCAAAAGTGGCGAAAAGGTGGGACTGTGCTGTCCGGTCGTTCGTGTGAGGGCCGTCCGGCCGCTTGCGCAAAGCATTCATGCCAGGCAACGGAATTTCTGCGGGTCGTAGCCGCCGCGCTCGATGCCGACGTGGAGGTTGCCCAGCGAGAGGCCGGTCGACCGCAGGCTCGTCGCCTCGACGCCGGCGCCGACCAGTACGACCCGGCCGGCATCCAGCCGGATGGAGGCGAGCGGAGCGCCGCCGGCGGCGTCGATGACGACTCCGTGGAAATCGATCGATTCCACGCAGATCCGGGACGCGCCGAGCGTGAGGTCGGTCACCTTCGTTCGTCCGGGGGCGTTGATCCGTAGTTTCCAGGTACCCAGCCCGCCGGGCAGTTCGAAGGCCTTCTCCAGGACCAGCCCGTCGATCAGCGCCTGTTTCATGCGGATTTCGCCCGCCGGCAGCTGGCCGCCGTCCGGGGACGAGTTCTCGTCGATGCTGGGCACCAGCGTGAAGCTGCCCGGCCGTGCCGGCTCGCCGGTGTCGATCGAGGCGCCGGCGACGCCGAAGGAGCCGACGTTGCCGAGCGCGAACGGGAGGGCCGCGCTCCCCGACAGGACGACGACGACCATCGCCAGCAGCAGCGTGAACGCCACTCCGCCCACCGCCAGCAGTCGACTTCGGCTGATCATTGTGTACGGCTGATCATTGTGTACCTCGTCCGTGCGCGGGGGTGTGCTCCCGTCGAGGTTGGTCGACCGGCACATCCGCCGCCCCCCTGACGCTCACCGGCTGAGAATTCCACCGTTCCTGCGCAAGTGTCAATGAATCGGATGATTCGACCCACGGGTTTGCCGTGGCCTACCGGGTGGGCATCCGCCGGGTGGGCATCCAGCGGATGGAGATCTGGCAGGCGGAGATCTGACGGGTGGATGTGGAGATCTACCGGGCGGGCATTGGCGACGCATCGCCGTAGAGGCATCACGCCATGGCGTATGCTCCACAGCAAACGTGCCGTCCGGATCTGCGGAGGAGTGGCACCATGACAGCTGTGGCGGTAAAGCACGACCCGGTTTCCCACGGGCCGTCCGGCAGGCCGGCCGGCAGGCCGCTGGACATCGCCGGCCTGGCCGGCTGGCCGCTGCCGGTCGGCCGGATCGACTTCGACGAGGGCCTGGCCTTCCCGCGGGCTGTCGAGCCCGGTGGCTACACCGTCTGGATCATCGATCCGCAGGTTTCGTCGGTGACCGTCCACCGGCTCGGCCATCACGGCGTCCACGAGGTCGTCGACACCATCCGCGGCGACGACCGCCGCGAGCTCACCGAGCCCTTCCCCGTCACCGTGCGCCCCGCCGATCTGTTGCTCTGAGCGGCCGCGCCGGCCCGAGCGGCGCACCCACGATCACGGGGTCGGGCTCCGGGCCCGGCCGGCTGGGCGGCCGTACGGTCCTTCCGCTGTCGACGGCCTGGCCGTCCGGAGCGCACACGGATGCTCGTAGCTGCCCGTGATTGGCCGAGAACGGTGTGGCTGGTTTCCAGCGCCAATTCTTCGATCTTCCGGCGTCTGGTGGGCGGGTCATGGCAATACGTAGGATCAGCGTTCTGATTTGCGATTGTTGATCGAATTGTGATAATGAGAGCGGCTGTCCGACGCGCCTGCTCGACGTGCGACACGGGGAGGCCTCGGGCGGAGGCGCCCAGGCGTTAAGGTCTTCGTCGAGGCCGTATGGTGCGAAAGGGGACCAATGTCCAAGGGTGATTCCTTCGTCCACCTGCACGTGCACACCGAGTACTCGATGTTGGACGGTGCGGCGAAGGTCGGCCTGCTGTTCGCCGAAGCGGCCCGCCTGGGCATGCCCGCGGTGGGGATGACCGACCACGGCAACATGTTCGGTTCCTACGAGTTCCACCAGGCCGCGAAGAAGGCCGGCGTCAAACCGATCATCGGTATAGAAGCCTATGTCGCGCCGGAGGCCCGGCACCACAAGAAACCCGTCTTCTGGGGTGACGGCGGGCAGCGCGACGCCGATCCGGACGGCGAGGGCGGCGACGTCTCCGGGGGTGGTGCCTACACCCACATGACAATGCTGGCGGCCAACTCGAAGGGGCTGCGCAATCTTTTCCGGCTGAGCAGCATCGCCTCGCTCGACGGCTATTACCGCAAACCCCGGATGGACCAGGAGCTGATCGCCGAGCATGCCGAGGGCATCATCGCCACGACCGGCTGTCCGTCCGGCGTGGTGCAGACCCGGCTGCGGCTGAACCAGTTCGACAGGGCGGTGGAGGCCGCGGCCACCTACCGGGACATCTTCGGCCCGGAGAACTATTTCCTGGAACTGATGGACCATGGGCTCGCGATCGAGCGGAAGGTCCGCGACGGGCTGCTCGACATCGCCCGCCGGCTCGATCTGCGGCCGTTGGCCACGAACGACAGCCACTATGTCACCAAGGACCAGGCCGACTCGCACAGCGCGTTGTTGTGCGTCGGCACCGGGAAGCGGCTCGACGACCCGAAGCGGTTCAGGTTCGACGGCGACGGCTACTACCTGAAAAGCCCCGAGGAAATGCGCGACATGTGGGACGGGCAGGTTCCCGGCGCGTGCGACAGCTCACTGCTGATCGCCGAACGGGTCCAGCCGTACGACGACGTCTTCGCGTATGTCGACCGGATGCCGCGGTTCCCCGTCCCGGAGGGGGAGGACCAGCTTTCGTGGCTGCGTAAGGAGGTGGCCCGCGGCGTCGAGCACCGGTTCGGCGCGAATCCACCACAGGAGGTTCTCGACCGGGTCGAGTACGAGATCGGCGTCATCGCCAACATGGGCTTCCCGGCCTACTTCCTCGTTGTCGCCGACATCTGCCGGTACGCCCGGGAGAAGGGCATCCGGGTCGGCCCGGGGCGTGGTTCGGCGACCGGGTCGATGGTCTCCTATGTCCTCGGTGTCACCGAACTCGACCCGATCGAGCACCGGCTGATCTTCGAGCGGTTCCTCAACCCCGAACGCATCACCCCGCCGGACATCGACCTCGACTTCGACGAACGTCGCCGCGGTGACATGATCCGTTATGTCACCGAGCGGTACGGCGAGGACCGGGTGTGCCAGATCCTCACCTTCGGCACGATCAAGGCGAAGGCTGCGATCAAGGACTCCTGTCGGGTACTGGGCTACCCGTACGCCCTCGGCGACAAAATCACCAAGGCGATGCCCCCGGACGTGTTCGGCAAGGGCATTCCGCTGTCCGGCATTCTCGACCCCGCGCACGAGCGGTACAGCGAGGCCGCCGAGGTGCGCGGCCTCTACGAGAGCGACCAGGACGTCCGTAAAATCGTTGACACCGCGCGTGGGCTGGAGGGCCTCACCCGCGGCACGGGGGTGCACGCGGCCGGGGTGATCCTCTGCTCCGAACCGCTGCTGGACGTCCTGCCGATCCACCGGCGGGACGCCGACGGCGCCATCATCACGGGTTTCCCGTTCCCGCAGTGCGAGGACATGGGCCTGCTGAAGATGGACTTCCTCGGCCTGCGGAACCTCACCGTCATCGACGACGCGATCATCAACGTACGGAAGAACCGCGGCATCGACATCGACCTGCAGAAGCTCCCACTGGCGGACACCCCGACCTTCCAACTGATGGCCCGCGGGGACACCCTCGGCGTCTTCCAGCTCGACGGCGGCCCCATGCGCAGCCTGCTGCGGCTGATGGCCCCGACGAAGTTCGAGGACATCGCCGCCGTTCTCGCGCTGTACCGGCCGGGGCCGATGGCGGCCAACTCCCACATCGAGTACGCCGACCGCAAGAACGGCCGCAAGCCCGTCACCCCGATCCACACCGAGCTGAAGGATCGACTGGAGGACATTCTCGGCGAGACCTACCACCTGGTGGTCTACCAGGAGCAGGTCATGACCATCGCGCGGGAGCTCGCCGGCTACACCCTGGGCAGGGCCGACCTGCTGCGCCGCGCCATGGGCAAGAAGAAGAAGGAGGTCCTGGACGCCAACCACGCGGAGTTCATGGCCGGCATGGCGGAGAACAGCTATTCCACCGAGGCCGCCCAGGCGTTGTGGGACGTGCTGGTCCCCTTCTCCGGATACGGGTTCAACAAGTCCCACACGGCCGGTTATGGCGTCGTCTCGTTCTGGACCGCCTATCTGAAGGCGAACTTCCCGGCCGAGTACATGGCAGCGCTGCTGACCTCGGTCGGGGACGACAAGGACAAGATGGCGGTATATCTCGCCGAATGCCGCAAGATGGGCATCCGGGTGCTGCCGCCCGACGTGAACGAGTCGACGCTCTACTTCACCCCGGTCGACGACGACATCCGTTTCGGTCTCGGCGCGATCCGTAACGTGGGAGCGAACGTCGTCGCCTCGATCGCCGCCTCCCGGGAACGGAAGGGCGACTACGCGTCGTTCCCGGACTTCCTGGAGAAGGTCGAGATCGCGGTCTGCAACAAGCGCGTCGTCGACTCCCTGATCAAAGCGGGTGCGTTCGACTCCCTCGGGCACAACCGCCGCGCCCTGTCGCAGGTCCACGAATCCGCGATCGACGCCGTCATCGGCACGAAACGCAACGAGGCGTTCGGCCAGTTCGACCTTTTCGGCGGCGGTGGTGATGACGAGCCGGACGAGTCGATGAAAATCGGCCTCGGGCTGGATCTCAGCGCCACCGAGTGGCCGCGCTCGGAACTTCTCGCGCAGGAACGCGAAATGCTCGGCCTGTACGTCTCCAGCCATCCGCTGGAAGGCACCCAGCGGATTCTGGACCGTAACCGGGACACCCGGATCATCGACCTTCTCGACAGCGGCCGCAGCGAGGGCGAGGTACAGATCGCCGGTGTGATCGCGAAAATCGACCGGCGGGTCAACAAGAACAACGGCAACCTCTGGGCCATCGTCACCGTCGAGGACCTGGACGCGTCGGTCGAGGTTCTTTTCTTCCCGAAGAGCTACGAGGTGTATTCCGAACAGCTTATACCCGACGCGGTGGTCTCCGTCCGCGGACGTATCAACGAACGCGACGGCTCCATCAGCATCTTCGCCCACGATCTGACCACTCTCGACGTGAGCGTGAATCCGGACGCCGGACCGCCGGTGCTGATTTCCCTGCCCACGCACAAGGTGACCCCGAGCCTCGTCGACGAGCTGCGCCTGATCCTGTCCACCCATCCCGGGAACACCCCGGTGCACATCCGGCTGGAAAGCCCCCGCCGCAGCAATCTCCTGCTGCGTCTGGGGCCGGAGGTCGACGCGTCCTCCGCGTTCTGGGGTGACCTGAAAAGCCTGCTCGGCACGAAGGCCGTCGCCTCCTGACCAACCCGGCCGTCCGCTCCCTCGATGTTGTCTCCCGTGATCGGACGTCGCCACGTGAAAGGGCCCCGGTGCCGCGACCGGATATTCGGTGCGGCCCGGGGCCCCGTCACGTGACGACATGGGATACGGCCGTTGGGAAACAGCCCCTGCGGATCCGGTCAGGAGGAGAAGAACAGCTTGGCGAAGCCGTGGTGGCCGTGACCGCTATGGCCGTGATGGCCGTGATGGCCGTGCCCGCCGTGGTGACCCCCGTGCGGTGCGCCCCATGCGGGCTGCGTGTACTGCGCGGGCTGTGCGTACTGCGGCGGTGGCGGCGGGGGTGGCGGGGGCTGGTTG
>NZ_CAAAFS010000279.1:0-3957 GCF_900634755.1 Protofrankia symbiont of Coriaria myrtifolia | reverse complement strand
GGTTGAACTGCGCCTCGAGCCGGCTGATGGCTTCCAGTTCCCCGTAGTCAAGGAAGATTCCCCGGCAGTTGTCGCACTGCTCGATCTGCACGCCGCTGCGGTTGTAGGTCCGCATCACCCCGCGGCACTTGGGACACTGCAGTGTGTAGCTCACGACGAAACTCACCCATCTCGCACTCGCTCGCCTGGTGCGGCCCATTAGATCATTCGATTCGCCAGTAGCGTACCGGGTGTCCCGGATGTGACCAGGGGACGTCACACCGGCCTGTCGGTCGCGGCTCGGACCGTCGGCGCGGCTGGGCCGTACCCCCACTGACGGTCCTGATCCGGCCGAAGCCCTCTCCGCGAGAAGTGAGAGTCGTCGGCCGGTGTTCGGCGCGGCAGCAGGTTACGTGATCGCGCCTGATTCGCGAAGCGCGGCCAGTTCGACTTCGTCGTAGTCCGGTTGCCGCGGGATCTCCGGCCCGTCGGGGGTGTCCTCTTGGCCAGGACCGAACGGTGCGGGGGTCACGCGCCTCGCCGCCTGCGTCTGAATGCCGCTGACGCGCCGACCGCGAGGATCAGCGCGCCGCCGTCGGCAACACCGCTGACCCACGTTGCGGCACCGCCGAGGGTCAGGCCGCTGACGATCACGGCGACCAGGACCAGACCGAGGATCGTTCCCACGACGTTGAACTGACCGGGCGCCCACGTGGACGCTCCCAGGTAGACGGCGGCAAGAGCTGGGAGAAGGACGCCGATACCGGTCGTGCCGGGGATCGCGCTGCCCTGCTGCGCCAGCAGGAGCACCCCGCCAGCCGCGGCGAGCCCTCCTGACGTCATGTAGCTCGCCAGCACCAGTCGGTCCACCCGCACGCCGACCAGGCGGGCTGCCGGGCTCGACGACCCGACAGCCACGAGCCTGCGACCGAACGGCGTCTGCGCGACGATGTATCCGATCACCAGCGCGATGAGCAGGGCGACGACGGTCAACCACGGGATCTTCCAGAACGTGGCGGTCCCGAAGTCGACCAGCTTCTGCGAGAAGCCGGAGGAGATGCTGAGGTTGTGGCTGTACCAGCTCTGCATCCCGTCGAGCACGGTCGCTGATCCGAGGGTGGCGATGAGCCCGTTGAGCCCGAACCGTGTGACGAGCAGCCCGTTGACGGCTCCGATCAGCAGACCCGTGACCAGAACCACCAGTACGGCCTCGAGCAGGTTCCATCCGTTGCGTGCCATGAGGCCCGCGGTGAGCATCGACGCCAGGCTGGCGGTGGACCCGACTGAGAGATCGAAGTTGTTGCTCAGGAGCGGGACCATCAGCGCCAGCGCAATGATCAGATTCACTGACTGTGAACTACCGATGATCTGCCAGTTGTGTACGGTGGCGAACGTGTCGGGGAACCGCACCGACCAGGCGACGATGATGGCAACGATCAGCACCAGGAGGCCGAACCGCTCGCCGAGGGCGAGCCACCGCGCCCCGCCCGGCCAGTTCGCACGGCGTGGCGGACGCCCTGAGCCAGGGGGCGCGGGACTGTTCGGACGCTGGTCGGTGGCAGTCGCTGTCATGATGTTCGAGGCTCCATGCTGGTCGGTGGGTGGGTGGCGGGTGTCCGTGGGCCGAGGGCGCGCGACGTCGGCGTGCGCGCTCCGGACGGTGCGCCCAGCCCGTGACCGAGTTCGGTACAGCGCCGCACGGTCAGGTCGGCGCCTGACGCCTCGCCCGTGATCCGCCCGCTGTGAACACCGACCACCCGGTCGCACGCGTCGACGAGTTCCTGAGGATCGGAGCTGACGAGAAGCACTGCGGTTCCGGCGGCCGCGACCTGGCGGACGAGCTGGTGAATCGCTGTACGGGCGCCGATGTCGACGCCCTGGGTCGGCTCGTCGAGCAGCAGCAGCCGCGGCGCCAGTTCCAGCCAGCGCGCCAGCACCACCTTCTGCTGGTTTCCGCCGGACATGGTGGCGAAGTACGCTTCGGGCCCGTCGACCTTGATCTTGTAGCGTTCGATGACGCCCTGGGTGTCGGAACGTTCGGCCGCACGCCGCAGCCAGACCCGGTTCCAGTAGCGCCGCAGACTCGGCGCGCTCAGGTTCGCACGTACGGAAAGCTCGGCGAACGCGGCCTGTCCGGCGCGGTCCTCGGGGACGTAGGCGATGCCACCCCTGATGGCGGCGGGGACGTCGTTGGCTGTCAGCTCGACGCCGTCGAGGGTCGCTCGACCTCCCCGAGCCGGCCTGACCCCGAACAGCGACTGCAGCAACGTCGACCGTCCCGAGCCGAGCAGCCCGGCGATTCCGACGACCTCCCCGGCACGCACCTGAAGGCAGATGTCGTCCAGTGATCCGACCGCGAAGTTCTCAAGCCGCAGACGGACCTCGGCCTGGTGGGTAGCGACAGCATGCCTGCTCGGCGCGATCGGAGCATGCCCCGTGATCAGTTGGACGAGGCTGCTCTCGTCGAGGTCCGCGGCGTCACAGGTCCGGACATGCTGCCCGTCTCTCAGGAAGGTCGCGCTGTCCGACACCGCCAGCAGCTCGGACAGTCGATGCGACACGAAGACGACGGCGTGGCCGCGCCGCGCGTAACCACGCATGGCGTCGAGCACCGCCTGCGCCTCCTCGGCCGGAAGCGACGCGGTGGGCTCGTCGAGGACCAGCGTGCCCCGCCCGGCCTCGGCCTCGTACTGCAACGCGCGGGCGACAGCGATCATCGTCCGCGTGGCGGGCGGAACCTGCGCCATGATTGTCTTTGGCGAGACGTCGATCTCGAACTGCTCCAGCACCTTCTGGACGCGCCGGTGCAGCGCCCGCCACGAGACCGGAGCCAGGCTCCTCGCGCCGAAGGTCGAGCTGACGGCGAAGTTCTCGGCCACCGTCATCGACGGGAACGTGCCCACCGCCTGATGGACGAAGTAGAGCCCGTTCGAACCGGCCCACCCCGGGTTCGTCCGGGTCGCGTCGTGGACGTGGCCGTCAATCTCGATCGTGCCGCTGTCAGCCTGGTGCACCCCGGCCAGGATCTTGATGAGCGTCGACTTGCCCGATCCGTTTCCGCCGCACAGCGCGTGTACCGAGGCGCGGGGGACCTCGAAACTGACATCGCGTAGCGCGCGGGTGCCACCGAAGGTCTTGGAGACCGCGTTGACGCGGATCGCCGGAGCGGGGGTCCGCGGAGACTGCGCCGCGCCGACGGCGGTCATCTGTCCTCCTGTGTGGTCCGGCTGTGTGGTCCGGTATGGCGATGTCCGTGCCGTCCCACGGATCCCGGGGCGGCACGGGCATCGCGGCGGTTGACGTCAGCCGGTCCAGTTCGCGGTGAACGCGGCCCTGTAGTCGACCGACGGCGTCCAGGACTGACTGTCGGAGGCGGGCAGACCGTGCTCGGCGTCGATGATCTGGAAGCTGGCCCCCTGGTTCGGGATGGTCGTCTCGCCGGCCAGGACCCGGTTCATCGCGTCCGCGCCCTCCCAGCCGAGCCAGTTCGCGGGAACGCCACCGGCGGCGGTGACCACCTTCTTGCGAATCAGGGCCACGGTCGACGGGTAGCCCTCGCCGGTCACCACGACGAGATCGGAGTTCTGGCGTGCGGTGATGACCTGGGAGATCTCGGCCATGGTGGTGTCGTCGGGAGCGTCCACGACGTTCGCCTCAGGATGCTTCTGCAACGCCGTGGCCACCTTCTGCGCCGTCGTCGCCGGGTTGCCAAGGTCCTGACCGGTGATATCGACCGTGTCGACGATCTGGCATCCGCCGCACCTGGCCAGTTCTTCTCGATATCCGGCCTCCTCGTACTGGGTGACGACGAAGTCCGGGTGCGTGATCAGTAGGACCTTCGCCCTGCCTCCGGTGGCGGCGATCGCATAGTCGGCCTTCAACGTGCCCCACCTGGTACCGAACTGGGCAGGGGTGCCACTGGAATTGATGGTCGCCGAGTACAGCGACGCGCCGCCGCCTGCTTTGGGGTCGTCGCAG
>NZ_CAAAFS010000278.1:0-4260 GCF_900634755.1 Protofrankia symbiont of Coriaria myrtifolia | reverse complement strand
GCCACTGTCGGAATACGGGCGTTCTTTGCCGCCTGGAGCCCGGCCCTGGCCGGTGGGCAGTCGATCGCGATGGTGATGATGCCGTCCGCGTGTGCCGCGACCGCCTGGTTGATGGCGGCCGTATAGCCCGCGGGACTGGCCTTGCCGTCTGCCGTCGTGACTTTCCAGTCCAGCACCCTGCCTGCCTCCTGGATGGCCGCGGCGGGTTCGGAACAGCCGAACAGCGCCGAAGAACACGGAATCACCCAGATGTTCTTTCCCTTCTGGGCGCTGGGACCGCCCTTGGCGGGTGCGCTGTAGAGGCCTTTGTAGGCCGCGTCGACCGCTTCCCGCGCCGTGGCGGTGTAGCCGTCCCCGGAGGCCGACGCGGCGCCGCCGCCCGTGGCGTCGGGTAAGTCCGGTCCGGAGGAGGAACACCCGGCCGCGGCCACAAGCGCCACCGCGGTCACGGCGGCGAGCATGCCGGATGTCGAACGCCTCACTGCCCTCAGATGGATCATTGTTCTCCCTGTCGGTGGTGTCTGGATCGGGATGGGAGGCAGAGCCGGAGGCCGTGGCCTGCCCCGACCGGGGAGATCAGGGTCTGGGCCTCGGCGGGCGGGGGCGTTGATGACCGAGCCTGCCAGCAGCATTGCGGCGTTACCCACGGGGTCGGCCAGCCACGGGCCGCGCGTAGCGTCGTTGGCCAGGACGGCTGTTCGGGTGGGAGGGGTGGTGTCCTCTCTCTCGTCGTTCGTGCCCGCCGGAGGGCTTCCGCCGCGGGAGCCTTCCGGCGAAGCAGGTGGACGCGCCCGTCGCGTCGGTACTCCCTGGAATTCGCGGAAGCTGGAACTGTGCTCCGGCTCACAACCTGGCTGAGCGAGGGCGAACGCTAGCGGCGGATCCCCAGGTGCGCAGCCACGCCGCACCTGGCCTTTTGGACCCCGCTCCAAAACCCGCTCCGGCGGGACCACGGGCGACGGTTGAGCACTGACCCCCTGCCGACGGCGGAAACGGACCCCGGTTGACGGTGGGGGTGCTGAGAGTGCAGGACTGGGCGGAGATCCGTCAGCTGACTCGTTGGCCGCCGCGGGCGAACAACCGGCGTCACCGGCAGCGCCACCGCCGGTCGAGGGGGGCCGGACCCGGGCGCCGTTGACAGGGACCGTTGCTGGCTGTTTGCTGCCATGGAAGGCATCCGCATCCATGGTTCAGGCGACCTGCGGACGGGGGTCTCGGACAGGACATGAACGGGGCTCGTCAGGCCGAATCGGAGCATCGACAGATACCGAACGTGACCGGTATGCGGCAGCCGTCCGAGTGCGCCTCCGAGGTGGGTGGCGAGCACCGGGAACATCGGGAACTTGCCGCGTTCCGGAAACTGGCTGGCGCGCTGGCCGAAGAACGTGACCTTGACACGATCTTCCATCTCATCGTCGACACCCTCAGCGAGCTGACAGGCGCCGACCGGTGCAGTCTGCATCTGCGTGACCGGGAAACCGGTCTGTTGCACGGCAAGGCCGCGCATGCTGCCCGGGACATCGACATACCCGTAAAACAGCTGGTCAGTGGAATGCCCGGGGACAATTTCACCCGGGAAATCCTCGACACCGGCCGGCCCGTGATGCTCACGAACACGCTGGTGGATCCCCGGCCGGTGCACGCCGCGATGCGTCGCTGGCGGGCACGCTCGGTGCTGGGAATCCCCATGAGGCTCCGCGGCGAGGTAATCGGGATTCTGTGTCTCGACACCGAGGACACCACGATGGAGTTCTCACAGTCGGACCAGGAGCTGGCGTTGTCGTTCGCCGAACTCGCGGCCACGGCGATCAACCAGGTTCAACTGACCTCCCAGCTCAGGGACAGCCTCCACGTACAGGCCAGACAGCTGGAGATGCTGCAGCGCGCTCGTCGCATGGAGGGGCAGCTCGCGGATATCGCGCTGAGCGGCTGGGGGGTTCGCGAACTGGGGGAGACGGTCGCGCAACTGCTGTCGAAACCCTGCGCCATCTACGACGTGGACTTTCGCTGCCTGTCCTGCGCCGGCGCGGCAGACGATCTGCGCGTGAAACTCCGGTCGTTGGGCAACATGCGGCATCATCCCTCGGTCGAGCCCGTCATGGAGTCGCTCGAGTCCGGACGCCCGCAGTGCATTCCGCCACTGCCGCAGGCCGGCATCAACCATCGGCTCCTGTTGACCTCGATCGAACTCAATGGGCAGCGGCAGGGCTACGTCGTTGTCGTCGAGGCCGCCGGCCGGTTCGGTCAGCTCGATGAAGTCATCGTGCGCAGGGCCGCGCACAACATCGCTCTTGAGCGTTTGCGGAGCAGGTTCGACCAGGACATGGAATGGCATGCGGTCGAGGCCCTCGTGGGAAGCCTGATCCGTGGCGAGCGGGGGCTCGGGGAACGGGCTCGCTCGCTCGGCGTCGATCTCACCGCGCGGCGGGTGGTCTGCCTCGTGGCCGCGCGGGACAGCAGTTCGGCAAACCGCGTCGTGTCACGGCAGGTGGCCCAGATCCTGACCGACCGGGAATCACCGTCAAGCGCGCTGGCGGCCTGGTCCGGCAGCGACATCGCAGTGATCATTGAGGTGCCGAAGGACCACGACCGGCGTGAGGCGATCGAATGGGTGAGGGTTCGGCTGTGTACCGTGCTTGCCGAACTCAGCCCGGAAGGCCAGCTCTGTGCGGCGATCTCGACGGTGGTGGAGGCTCCCGGGGATGACCAGCGAGCCCATCGTGAGGCCCAGCAGGTCCTGAAGTGCATCCGGGAGCATCTCTCGGACGCCGAGCCGGGAGTGCTTGCCGCCGACGATCTCGGCGCGGCACGACTCCTGTTGGCCTCCACCAGCCGCGACGAGGCCCGTCAACTCGTTCTCGACACGTTCGGGCCCCTGCTGCGAGATCGGTCCGTCAAGTCCGTGGAACTGATGTCGACACTGGAGCCGTTCCTGCGGCTGGCCAGAAACGTGCGCGACTGCGCCGACGAACTAGGCGTCCATCCCAACACGGTGCGCTACCGGCTCACCAACATCGAACGCCTCACCGGTCTGCGCGTCACCACTGACGACAGTGACTATCTGACCGCGCAGATGGCGATGGCGATCGTTCGCCTCGGCGGCTGCCCGGCGGTTGCCGCCGGCGTCGGCTACCCGCCCGAGGCGTCGCCGACGAGCCGCGGCAGGTCGATGCCGAGTTCGGCGAGCACGCCGGCCGTGTCGTCGTCACCGGGCTGAGGTTCGGCGATCGGTTCCGACTGCGTGCGACTGAAGCGTGGTGCTGGCGAGGGGAGAACGGCATCGCCCACCCTGGTGAAGACCGCCCGGGTCACGTTGTGTGGATGAGCAGGCGCCTCCGACATCGTGAGAACGGGAGACAGGCATACGCCGGCCTGCTCGGCCCGGGCGCACCACTGCGCCTGGGTGCGTTGCCGGAACACCGTCGCGAGCCGCTCCCGCCACCATGGCCAGTTTGCCCGATCCCATCTGTCGACCGATTCGCCGTGCAGCCCCAGCAACCGCAGGAGGGACTCCCAGAGCCTGTCCTCGACTGCCCCCACCGCGACAAGGCGGCCGTCGGCGGTCTCGTACACGTCGTAGAAAGGTGCCCCCGAGTCATTGAGGTTGCTGCCACGCTGTTCCACCCACCTGCCTTCGTTGCGCATCTCATGGCTCATGGTGCTCAACAGGGCCGCGCCGTCGACCATCGCGGCGTCCACCACCTGTCCCACGCCGGACGATCGTGCCTCCAGCACGGCTGAGACGACGCCGAGGGCCAGAAACATCGCACCGCCACCGTCGGCAAGGAGGTTCATCGGAGGGAAGGGCAGAGTCCCGGCTCGTCCGAGGTGGGCCAGGACTCCCGAGACGGCCAGATAGTTGATGTTGTGCCCGGGCTGCGCCATCAGCGGGCCGGTCTGACCCCAGCCGGTCAACCGCCCGTAGACAAGGCGTGGATTGTGCGGTGCGCAGTCCTCCGGCCCGAGGCCGAGGCGTTCCATCGAACCCGGAAGAAAGCCTTCGATCACGGCATCGGCACGCTTGATGATCTCAAGCGCGGTGGCGCGGCCACCGGCGGACCTGAGATCCAGCCGCACTCGCCTTCGACGGCGGCCCAGCCCGGCGTCGGACAACGGCGTGATGTCGTCAGCCTCGCGGGGACGATCGACAGTGATGATTTCGGCGCCCAGATCCCCCAACAGCATTCCGCAGAACCGAACCGGCCCCCGACCGCCAAGCTCAAGAATCCGGACTCCTCGTAGACTGTCGCCGCTAATGTG
>NZ_CAAAFS010000277.1:0-20037 GCF_900634755.1 Protofrankia symbiont of Coriaria myrtifolia | reverse complement strand
GTTTACTCGCAACGGTCCCACGGCAGGATCCTCCGGATGGTAGGTGATGAGTGGCAATGCGTAACGCCAGTCGCCGCTCACAGAGCAGACAGCACTGGAAGCTATCGCCGTCGCATCCCGCTCGCTCGATCACCTCCTTCTCGTCGTTTGTTCGCGTGACCAACCGGGCCCGCCCTCGTGGACGGTGGGCCCGGTTATACCTGAAAGGGCCTTCGCACCTGCCTGGCCGCACCATCTGGGACAGCGCTGGGAGGCGCCACATGACAGGGACCTTCGCACCCGTCCGAGAGCACGACGCGGAGTTGGCCGCGTTCACCGAGATGGTCCGGACGTTCGTGGCACGTGAGATCACCCCCCACCACGCCCAGTGGGAGAGCGACGGGATCGTTCCGCGGGAACTGTGGCGTAAGGCCGGCGCGGCCGGGTTGCTGGGTCTCGGGCTTCCGGCCGAGTACGGCGGCGGCGCGAGCTATCGGTTCAACGCGGTTGTCGACGCCGAGCTTTACCACGCCGGCGCCACCGGGCCGGGATTCACGGTCCACAACGACGTCTGCGGACCGTACTTCGCCGAACTGGCCACTCCTGAGCAACTGGGGCGCTGGGTGCCGGGCATGACGTCGGGTGAACTCGTGGCCGCGATCGCGATGACCGAACCCGGAGCGGGCAGCGATCTGCGGGGCGTCCGGACGAGGGCGACACGAACCCCCGGCGGATGGCTGCTGAACGGCGCGAAGACCTTCATCAGCAACGGCATCCATGCGGACCTGGTCATTGTTGTCGCGCAAACCGGGTCGGACGGCGACGCCGGCCTGAGCCTGCTGGTCGTCGAGCGTGGGATGGCTGGCTTCGCGCGCGGCCGCAACCTCGGCAAGGTCGGGCTCCACGCACAGGACACGGCTGAGCTGTCGTTCGACAACGTCGCGGTCCCGGACGCGAACGTGCTCGGGCAGCCGGGCAGGGGGCTGCGCTACCTGATGGCGAACCTGGCGCAGGAGCGGCTCACCATCGCCGTGCAGGCGGTCGCGGCAATGGAGGGCGTCCTGGCGGACACCCTCGACTACGTCAGGACGAGGACCGCCTTCGGCCAGCCGATCGGCCGGTTCCAGCACAGCGCGTTCCTGCTCGCGGAGCTGGCCACCACGGTGAAGGCGGCGCGGGTCTTCGTCGACTGGGGGGTGGAGGAGCACCTGGCCGAAAGCCTCGGTGCCGACACGGCCGCCGTGATAAAGCTGCACACCACCGAGGCCCAGCAGCGTGTAGTGGACAGGTGCCTGCAACTGCACGGGGGCTACGGCTACACCACGGAGTATCGGGTGGGGCGGGCCTGGGCAGACGCCCGCGTACAGACAATCTATGGCGGTACCAGCGAGATGATGAAGGTTATCATCAGCAGGGGGCTCGGGCTGCACAAAACGTGAGAAGCCGATGCCCCCGGATATCCGCAGTTCCCGCGCCGTTCACCATCCGATGCGCAGAACATGAAAAACCGGTGCCCCGCCCGAATCCTCCCCGGGCGGGGCACCGGTTTTACCGGGCGGCTCTACCGGGCGGCTATGCTGGTACGGGCGACCTGCTCAGGGTGAAACCGGGGAAGCCGCCGTCGGCCTCCTTGTCGACGGCGGCACGATAACTGCCCAGGCCGCCGAGGTAGCACAGTGTGCTGGGTTTCTTGCCGGGCACGTTCGCCCCGAGAAACCACGGCCGGTCTCCCATACCCTGCGGCAGGAGAGTGGCGTTCAGGATCGTGTCGCACTGCTCCGACCAGGCCCGGGCGGCTTCCTCGGTGGCCTCTACTCGCTCGGCGCCCTGCTCGATCGCGTGCGCCAGCAGTTTGCCGATCAGCTCGACCTGCGTCTCGATCACCGGTGGATGGCTCGCGAACGGTGCCTGCGGCCCGAGGATCGCGAAAAGATTCGGAAAGCCTGGGGACGCGATGCCCAGCAGGGCCTTCGGGTCCTGTGCCCACTGCTCGGCGATCGTCCGGTCCCCGACCCCGTGCACGTTCATGCTGGCAAGCGGTCCGGTGATCGCGTCGAAACCGGTCGCGTAGATGATCACGTCGAACTCGTACTCCGCGGTCCCCGTCCGCAGGCCCGTCGGGGTGATCTTCTGGATCGGATCGTCACGGACGCTGACCAGCGTCACGTTGGGCTGGTTGTAGGTCTCGTAGTAGAAGTTGCCCAGCGGAGGACGCTTCCCGCCGATCGGGTGCGTCTTCGGGCACAGCAGTTCGGCGGTCGCGGGATCCCTGACGATTGCGCGAATCTTGCGCCGCACGAACTCCGAGGCGGCGTCGTTGACCCGCTGGTCGACGAGCATGTCGTCGAAGGTCTCGAAGATGTAGTGGAAGCCGCCGGCTTCCCAGCCGGCTTCCAGGACGCGTTCGAGCTCGGCGTCGTCGACCTGCGCGCCGAGGCGGTTCGCCGGCTCCATTGGGAAGGCGAACACGTGGTTGAACGTCTTCTCCCAGACGTTCTCGAAGTCACGCCGCAGCGCCTGTTGCTGTTCCGGGCCCAGCGCGTGGTTGCGCCCAGGTAACGCGTAGTTCGGGGTGCGTTGGAACACCGTCAGATGCTCCGCGACCTGCCCGACCGACTGGATCACCTGGATGCCGGTCGCGCCGGTGCCGATGACAGCCACGCGCCTGCCTGCGAAGTCGACCGGCTCCTTCGGCCACTGCGACGTCACGTACGACTCGCCCTCGAAGGAGTCCGCGCCCGGGAACGGAGGCTTGTACGCGATGCCCAGCCAGCCCAGGCCGGTGATGAGCCACCGGCTGGTGATCTGTAAACCGTCCCCGGTGGTCACTGTCCAGCGGTTGGTCGCCTCGTCGAAGTAGGCGCCGTCGACCCGCGTGGAGAAGCGGATGTGCCGGCGCATGTCGTGCTTGTCCGCGACCGCCCGCAGGTATGCCAGGACGTCGGGCTGAGCGGTGTAGCGCTCGCGGAAGTCCCATCGCTGCCACAGCTCACGGTCGAACGAGAAGCAGTACGCCCAGCTCTCGGTGTCGGTGCGGGCACCGGGGTAGCGGTTCCAATACCAGGTGCCTCCGACGTCGTCGCCGGCCTCGAACACCTGCATGCTCAGGCCGAGCTGCCGCAGCAGGTGAATGGTGCGAAGCCCGGCGAAGCCCGCGCCGACGACGACGGCATCGACTTCCGGGAGAGTTTGCGTAGGCATTACGCCATGTCCTTTCTTGGTTTTCAGCGGCCCTGGGCGGGCTGCTGGGCGTCCAGGATCACGTAGGCCAGCGTGGCCGGAATTTTTCCGTGGTTGCGCCACCCGTGCCTGGCGCCGTTCTGAACCACGCACGTGCCCGGGGGGAGGTGAATCTCGGTCCCGTTGTCGAGTTCCACCCAGAGGTCGCCCTCGATGACGATGACGTAGTCGATGCTCCTGGTCTGGTGCATTCCGGGAGCGTCGGGCTCGAACACGCCGAGCAGCCCTGGCACCTTCGCTTCGGCCTCGGCGACCTGGGACTCGAGGGTTGCCGCGTCCGCGCTGGGCTCGTGTGGTTCGGCACCTGGTTCGGCACCGTCCTCCGGCGGGAGGCGAAACAGTCCGAAACGTGTTCCGCCCGGCCCGGGGAAGAAGGCCGCGTTGTCGGGCTTCGGGTCGCTGAGCGGGCTGCTGAGCGGGCCCTCCGTTCCCCACACCTGGAACATCTGGACACCAGGCATGATCGCCAGTTCGACGGGCGGCAGCGGCGCGTCCTCATGGGCGACGGAGGTTCCCGTGCTGTCGACGCCGGTCACGACGCGTCTGATGGAAAGAGTCATGGTGGGTACTGAGCCTTCCCTGTAACGATTGGTTACTTTTTGTAATTGACGGCGGCAGTGTCCGTGGTGGTCGCCAGGCGGTGCGGTGGTGCTCGACATGGAGGATCGTGAGGGCGGCCCGGGCGATCAGGCTGATCCTCCAGAGGCCGGGACCGATGGTGCGCGGGGCGGGGAAGGCGCTCCGGGCCTCCTCCCTTGTCTGTCACGGCAGGTAGCTGTCACAGAAGGTAGTTGATCTTTGTGGGGAAAGGCTCACTGTGATATGGATCGCACTCGAGGGGGAGTCGGTCGGCGCGAGGGATTTGTGCGCGGCTCCAGATCGTGCGCGTCGCGGCCGTCGAACAGCCGACCGACGGCGTGCCATTCTCGTGCTTTCCGAGAACCTGGAGAGTTCGATGCCGACCGCGTACGATCCCACTGATCCCATACAACTGCGCGATCCTTATGCGATATTCGCGGAGCTGCGCACCGCCGGCGGTGTGCATTGGTGCGAGCCGCTGTCGGGCTGGATCGCGGTGGACTGGGCCAGTGTTCAGACCGTGGTCACGACGCCGGTGGTGTTCTCGGCGAATCGTCTCCTGCCGGTGCACGAACGGCTCTCCGAAGAGAACCGTGCGACAGCGGCCGACGTGCTGCGCTGGTTGTCGCTGTGGATGGTGTTCCAGGATCCGCCGAACCACACCCGGCTGCGCCGCTACCTGTCGACGGTCATCAATCCTCGCATGGTGGAGTCCCTGCGGACGTCGATCACCGAGATCACGTCGGACCTGTTCGACGGCCTGCCGAAGGACCAGCCGGTCGACTTCTTCACCGAGATCGCTCTTACCCTGCCGGGTTACGTCGTCATGGATCTGCTCGGCGTCCCGCGCGACCGGCTGGCCGAGGTCAAGCAGTGGTCGGACGAAATGATGCTGTTCATCGGCAGCTCGCGAGGCGTCGACAACAAGTACGAGAGAGCTCGGCACGGCGCCTGTTCGATGGCGGAACTGTTCCGCGAACTGATTGACGAACGCCGGGTTCGCCCGCACGACGACGCCCTCACCCGCATGATCACCACCGAGGTCGACGGCGAGACGCTCACCGAGGACGAGCTGATCGCGAGCATGATGATGATCGGCAACGGGGCGCAGGAGACGACCGCTCACCTGTTGACCAACGGCCTGATCGCCCTGCACCAGCACCCGGACATCGCCGCCAAGCTGGCGGCTGACGTCGACGGGCTGATCGTCCCCGCCGTGGACGAGTTCCTTCGCTTCGACTCGCCGGTGCTGTCCACCGGGCGCCTGCTCGCCACGGATACGGAACTCGGGGGGCAGCGCCTGAAGGAGGGCGATCGGGTCTTCGCGATGCTCGCGGCCGCGAACCGTGATCCTGGCGTCTTCGCATCGCCGGACGAGATCGTTCTCGAGGGCCGGGTGAACGGGCATCTCGCCTTCTCGAAGGGTGTGCACTTCTGCCTCGGCGCGCCGCTGGCACGCCTGGAGGGGCAGATCGCGTTCAGGCACATGGTGGAGCGATTCCCCCACCTGCGGCTCGCCGAGCCCCTGGACACGATCCCGTGGACGAACTCGCTGGTCAGCCGCGGGCCGCTGCGGCTGCCGGTCGTGCTCGAGGGCGCGTGAGCACCCCGCTCGTCCCGCTTGACGACGCGTTCGTCCACGCGGCTCCATACCCCGTCTCGCACCCGCCGACCTCCGCGTCGAACGATCCGCGGTTCTTCGAGCGGTACTGGAACGTGTGGCACGACGACACGGGCGACCTGCTGCTGGCCGTGGGCGGCAGCTGTTACCCGGTCCTTGGCCGGGTCGAGTCGTACGCGATCGTCAACTTCCGCGGTGACCACCGCTCGGTGCGGTCCTTCCGACCGCTGTCGCCGGAGCAGGCGGACCTCACGGTGGGCCCGATCCGCCCCACGATTCTCACGGGGCTCCACCGCTGGCGGCACGTCCTCGAGCCGGGGGAGTGGGGCTTTTCCTACGATCTGGAGTGGACCGACACCCGCCGCCCGACGTACGGCGCCGCCTGGGGGCCGCCGGTAGCTTCCGGTGAGCGACAGGTGACCGTCGGATTCGAGAGCTTCGGCCAGGTCACCGGTTGGGTTCAGGTCGGTGGCACCCGGGTGGACTGGGCGCCCGGCCAGGCGCACGGCACCCGGGACCGCCACTGGGGCGTCGGCCGGGGTGTCGGTGGTCCGGCACTCAACGGCGGGCGCGTGCACCGGCCCGGCTGGAAGGGCGGCATCTGGATCGACCTGCACGATGTCGGCCTCTGGGGCAGGAAGCTGCTCTACGGCTTCGACGACCCTCGCCCGGGCAGCGGCTCCGTGCACAGGATCGAACGCCGACTGCGCTTCGAACCCGACACGCACCTGTTTCTGGCGGGAGTCATCGACCTGACCTTCGACGACGGCACCCACCGATCCCTGCGCCTCGAGCGGTTGGGCAACCAGACCGCCTTCATGCGCTGTGGCTTCTACGGCGGCACCCCCGGCGCGGGGCTGCATCCCGGTGCGTACAAGGGCCCAGAACGGACCGAATGGGACCGATTCGACGTGAATGACCCGCACGTCCGCCTCGCTCTGCGGGGGCTGGACGAGCACCACTGCGCAGTCATCGACGGTACGAGAGCAACGACGGGCATCCTGCAACCGGTCGAGCCAGACGCGTACGAGGCCTGTCGTGAGGGTCGGCCCGGTTGGGCCCTGTGGTGACGCGGCTTTGGTGACGGGCGGCTTTGTAACCCGGAACAGGGATCTCAATGGTGCGACCCTCGTCACGGCTTCCGTTCGTGGCTACCGTGCGTCCTCACCGAGCATGCGTTCGGACGGATCGGAGATCAGGAGATCACCCGTGAGCCTGAAGTACGACTTATCGTTGATGTGCCCGGATGTGATCACGCATAATGCGCGGGTCAGCGGGGATATGGTGGCCGCCGTATTCGAGGACGAACGACTCACGTGGCGCGAGCTTGACGAGCGGACGAACCAGTTCGCCAACCTGCTGCGGGCGGAAGGGCTCGACAAGGGTGACAAGGTCGCGCTGTTCATGCCCGCGTCGCTGAACGCGTTCATCGCGTTCTGGGGAAGCGCGAAGGCCGGATGCGTGACGGTGCCGTTGAACATCATGCTCGACGGGGAGTCACTGGTCCGCCTTGCGGCGGATTCCGACGCGGTCGTTCTGGTCGCCGATCCGGAAACCGAGCCGATCATCGACTCCATCCGCGCGCGGTTACCGCTGATCGGCGGCTCCCACTGGCTCACGTTCGGCCCGGCCCATGACCACTGGCGGTCGCTCCCGGATCTGCTGGCAGAGTCCCCGGTCACGCCGTGCGGAGTGAAGATCGACCCGTTCGACATCATCACCATCCTCTACACCTCAGGGACCACCGGACACCCGAAGGGCATCGAGCACACCCACGTCAGCCGCATGATGTACCCGTACGGCTTCGCGATGGGACTGAAGATCGACCGCTACTCGGTCGCCGTCCTCGGCACGCCCCCGTACGCGTCCGGAACCTGGATCACGATGATCCCGACGATGTACCGGGGCGGAACGGTCGTCATCCTGCGCAAGTTCACCGCCCAGGCATTCCTGGCAGCCGTGGAGCGCGAGCGCGGCACCCACGCCTTCCTCGTCCCCACCCAGTGGATCGCCATCCTCGAACACTCCGAGCTGCGCAACCACGACGTGAGCAGCCTGCGCTGCATTGTCACATCCGGTCAGCCGATCGCCGAGAAGACGTACCACGCGCTGGAGGATGCCTTCCCGGGCGCCGGCATTCACGAGGTGTACGGCTTCTCCGAAGGATTCGCGACCCTGCGGCTGCCGGCGGACGCGGTCCGTGGCAAACGCATGTCGGTCGGCAAACCCCTGATGCTGGAGGACATCCGCATCATCGACGAGACCGGCGCGGAACTTCCCCCGGGCGAGAGCGGTGAGATCGTGGTGCATTCGATCGGGATGATGACCGGCTACTACAAGAATCCCGAGCTGACCGAGGAAGCGACCTGGACCGCCCCGGACGGTCGCGGCTTCATGCGGACCGGGGATATCGGCCATCTGGACAAGGACGGTTTCCTGTATGTCTCGGGCAGGCTCAAGGACATGATCAAATCTGGTGGTATCAACATCTTCGCCGTGGACGTCGAGCAGGTCTTCATGCGCCATCCGGACGTCAGCGAGGCCGCGGCCATCGGCGTGCCGCACCTGAAGTGGGGCGAGACGCCCCTGGTGGTCGTTATCCCGCGCTCCGGCGCGGAAGTCGATCCGGAGGAGCTCCGGCAGTGGGCCAACGAACGCCTGGCCAGGTACCAGCGCGCCAGCCATGTCCTGGTCCGCGGGGAGCTGCCGCGCGCGGTTTACGGCAAGGTCGCAAAGGCCGAGCTGCGCAGGGAGTTCGGATCGGGGGCCGGGCTGTGACCGACATCCGCTACCCCGACTACGAGAGCCTGGAACTCGACTGGCCCGAGCCGCACGTCCTGCGCGTGACCCTCAGCCGCGGCAGGATGAACTCGCTCGACTTCCAGATGCACCGGGACCTGAGCTCGATCTGGCGCCTGATCGACGAGGATCCCGAGGTGTCCGCCGTGGTCCTCGCCGGAAAAGGACGGGCATACAGCGCCGGTGGCGACTTCGACATGGTGCAGCGCATCATCGACGACTACGACTTCCGCTGCCAGATGTGGAAGGAAGGCCGTGCCCTGGTGCGGAACATGCTCGACTGCGGCAAGCCCATCGTGTCCGCGATCAGCGGAGCGGCGGCAGGCGGCGGGCTGGCCACCGCGCTGCTGGCGGACGGAGCGTCGCAGGCCGCACCGCCAAGCTCGTGGACGGGCACACCACCCTGGGCGTGGCCGCCGACGACCATGCGGTCGCGATATGGCCGCTGCTGTGCGGACTGTCCAAGGCGAAGTACTACCTGATGACCAGCGACGCCATCACGGGCGAGGAAGCCGAACGCATCGGCCTTGTGACGTTCTGCGTCGACGACAACCTGGTCGACGAGCATGCTCTGCACATCGCGTCCCGGCTCGCCTACGGGGCGCCGAGCGCGATCCGCTGGACCAAGCAGTCGCTCAACAACTGGGTTCGCGCCGCATGGCCCTCGTTCGAAGCCTCCCTGGCGTTCGGAATTCTGGGCTTCACCGGACCCGAGGCGACCGAAGGCCTGGCCGCTCTGCGCGAGAAGCGCACACCGAACTTTGTCCAGCGTTCCTACATCTGAAGGCGAGCGTGACATGCCCAGCACAGCGGTGGCCCCCCGCGGCGGCCGGCCCTGCCCCTCAACGAACGCACCTACATCGTCACGGGCGCCGGCGGCGGCATCGGCGGTGCCGCGGCGGCCAGGCTGCTCCGGGTGGGTTCGAACGTCGTCGCGGTCGACCTGAGCTCGCGTCGGCTCAACGGCACGATCGAGTCCACCCGTGGGCTGCCCGGAACCCTGCGGACGATCAAGGCCGACGTGACCTCCGAGGCGGGCGTTCAGGAGGCAGTCGACTTCGCGGTGACGGAGTTCGGCTCGGTGCAGGGTGTGGCGAACGTCGCCGGCGGGATGGTCAACATCAACCGTGACGTCTACGACGTGCCGCTGGAGTCCATCTCGTTGGACAGCTGGGTGCAGATGTACGCGCTCAACGTGAACAGTGCCTTCCTGATGTGCCGCGCGCTGGAAAAGCACTTCGTCGCGCAGGGCTACGGAAAGATCGTCAACGTGGCCTCACTGGCTGCCTTCGCCAACCGTCTCGAACTCGGTAACGCCGCCTACAACTCGGCCAAAGCCGCGGTGGTCGCGTTCACCCAGAGCGTCAGCGTGCAACTGGGCCGTCAGGGGATTCGGGCCAACTGCATCGCCCCGGGGCTGGTCCTCAGCGACCGGGTACGCGCGTGGATCGACGACGGATACCTGAACCGGCACCTCGAGTACACGGCGCTCGGTGACGTGCCCACGCCGGAGGACCTCGGCGAAGGCATCGCGTTCTTCCTCGAACCCCAGTCCGATGCCATCACCGGCGAGACCCTGCGGGTCGCAGCCGGCGTCCGATGACCCGACCCACCCTTCCTCAGCACGCACCGGCCCAGCTGGCCGCTCGCGTGCGGGAACTGCTGCGTCCGCGCCTGCCGGAGGCCGGGGAGGTGACCCTCTCGGAGCCGGTGCGGGTCTTCGGCGGGAACGCCCGCATCGCGTGGGCCTGCGACGCCCGCTGGACCTCGTGCCGGGACGCTCACGCGGACCGGCACGAGGAGCCGTTGATCCTGCTCGTCCGTGCCCCCGGCTCGCAGGTACAGACCGACCCGGCACGCGAGTTCGCGGTACTGGACGGGCTGGCCGAACGGGGCGTACGGGCACCGAAGGTGTGGGCGCACGACCCGGACGGGCACCTGTTCGGAGCACCCGCGGTGCTGCTCCAGCGGCTGCCGGGCCGGACGGACGCCGTGGAGTACCTCTCGGCCGACACCGAGCAGGGCCGCGCGCGAACCCTGGACCTGGCCCGGGCCGCGGCCGAGCTGCATGCCGTCACACCGGCCACCGGGACCGATGAACCGCAACCGGCCTACTGGCGCGCACGATTCGAGGACTGTCGCCTTGAGCCGTACCCGGCGCTGTCCTGGCTGTACGACTGGCTTGACGACAACGCCACCCCACCCGCGCGACCAGCGCTCGTGCATGGTGACTTTCGGCCGGGCAACGTCCTCTACGAAGGCGACCGCATCGTCGGTCTGCTGGACTGGGAGATGGCGCACGTCGGCGACCCGGTCGAGGACATCGCGTGGGCCTACCACGCCCTGTGGAGCCCGCAGCGCTTCGTGCCACTCGAGGAGTTCGTCGCGGCGTACGAAGCGGCCGGAGGCACACCTGTCACCGGAGCGGCACTGCGCTGGAACCGCGTCTTCTGCGAGGTCAAGTACGCCACGATCAGCCTGCAGGCAGCCCGTGCGGTCATCGACGGCCGTAGCCACAACCTACGGCTGATCGACCGAGCCCGAACCGTGATCCCTTCCATCCAGGCGTGCCTGGAGTGGATCGCAGCCAGCAGGCCGTTGGAGACGTCATGCTGAGGCCAACCCCCGGCGAGTTGCTCGAGGGGCTTCGCCGTGAACTTCGCGACGAGGTTCTGCCTGCCGTGCCCGCCGGGTCCGCCGCCCGCCAGCTGCGCGCGGCGATCCATGTCCTCGGCAGGCTCGCGGACACGTGGGATGCGCAGCATCACTATCTGGAAACGGACAACGTCGACCTGGAAGCGACGCTCGCCAGCCTCGCCCGGCTCGCCGGTGTGCAGCGCACGAGGCAGCCACCCCGACCGCGGCCCGTGCCGGGCGTCACGGATCGCGGGCTGAGCGATCTCATCGCGCGCAACGAGTCACTGCAGAAGGAACTCGAACTACTACAGAGCCAGCACCGCGCCGCCGGGCACGAGGACGAGGATCTCGGCCGCGTCCTCTTCGAACTGCACCGGCGGCGGACGAACCGCGCAGCAGCCGCCGCAGGAGTAGCTCATGACCGATGACACTCGCGAAGTCGTGGTAACCGAGCGAGTCCAGCACGCCCACGACGTCGTGGGACTCACCTTCGCCGACCCCTCCGGCGCCGCCCTCCCCGGCTGGCAGGCCGGCGCACACATCGATCTGCTGCTGCCCGAGGGACGCGCACGCCAGTATTCCCTGTGCGGCAGTGACGGGGCCTGGAGCATCGCGGTGCTCAACGCGCCCGACGGCCGTGGCGGATCTGCCTGGATCCACGACAACATCCGCGAAGGCGACGTGATTCAGGTCCGGGGCCCGCGAAACAAGTTTCCACTCGCGGCCGCGCAACGGTACGTCTTCATAGCCGGCGGCATCGGGATCACGCCGATCATCGCCATGGTCCGGGAGCTGGAGCGCCGGGAAAACCAGAACTGGCGGCTGACCTACGGCGGCAGGTCCCGCGAGTCGATGGCCTTTCTGCGCGAGATCGAGGGCAGGGGTGAACGTGTGAGCATCGCACCCCAGGACGAGACCGGGCTCATCGACGTCCCGGCGGCACTGGGCCAGCCGCGGATCGGGACCGCGGTCTACTGCTGCGGGCCAGAACCACTGCTCAGGGCGGTCGACCGGGCGTGCCGTTCCTGGCCACCCGGGACCCTGCACGTCGAGCGCTTCACCCCGGTCGAGGCTGACGGCACGGGCGATGAGCCCTTCGAGGTCGTGGCCGGGCGTTCCGGTGTCACCGTGACCGTTCCCGCTGGCGTTTCCGTGTTGGACGCGCTCGCCGACCAGGGCATCCACATCGCCACCTCGTGCGGCGAGGGCGTGTGCGGCACCTGCGAAACCAAGGTGTTGGCGGGCGAGGTCGACCACCGGGACTCGCTCCTGACCGAGGAGGAGCGCACCGCCAACACCGTGATGATGGTGTGCCGCTCGCGCGCACGCGGCGCACGGCTCGTCCTCGACGTCTGACCGCGGGGCCAGAAGCCTAGATCGCCTACCGTGAACGGTTTTGTGATCCACACCGCCCGAGCGGGACGATGCTCCGGTCGGCACGAAGACTTATTGATCAGTCCGCGGGGCAATCAAAGACCAAAAATCTTCACGGCTGGACGGGGTGAGACTGACGGCCAAAACGTCACCACTGCGGTGATCGCACAAGGCTTCGAGCCTCCGACCTGGGCTTGTGCTCCCGCGACAGGACTCGAACCTGTAACCTGCCGGTTAACAGCCGGACGCTCTGCCAATTGAGCTACGCGGGATCGCGACGCTCCAGACGATGACGTCGGGAGCATCTGACTGGGCAAGGTTACCTGAGGTTCGCGCGGATGGTTCGGCGGGGTAGTAAACACGGGTCGGTCGGCTGGTTGACCGTCGGCGTGCGGCCGCTCGGGCAGGATGGTCATGGTTGCGGGCGCCCTGCCTGTTGTTGTCCGGTGACGGCGGCCACCGGGTGTGGGTGGCGACCGTGCGCGGGCGCCGGCGGCCAGGAGCGTTCATGCGTTCGTGAAGGTCGGCAAGGGTGCACAGTGACACCGAGCGGGAGGCAGCATGCACGTCAGACCCGGTTTCATCGTCGGTTTCGGGCTCGGCTACCTGCTGGGGGCCCGCGCGGGCCGGGAGCACTATGACGCGATCATGCGTCAGGCGCGCGCGGTCCGGGAGCGTCCGGAGGTGCAGAGCGCGGCCGGAGTCGTCTCGGCCCAGGCGGGCAGCCTGCTGGAGCGGGCTCGCCGGACGCTTGGAAGCGTCACCGGCCGGGGCGAGCGGACGGCGCCGGCCACCGGCACCTTCGTCGGCACGGTCGAGGCGCACAGCCCGAACGGTTCCGGCGCGATCCGCACACCCTGACCACGGCGCGCGACATAGCGCGACACGGTACGTGATGGCGTGCGGCGCGCCATGTGGCAGCCCGTGATGCGTGTTGTGACATATTGCGTGACGGCGTGTGACGTAATATGTAACAACACGCGGAATAATACGTTACATTGTGTGATGATACGTATGACGGCGGGGTGGCATGGCACGTGACGGTGCGCGAGCGGACGCGGCCTCCCAGGGCGTGGCCGCGCTGGCCGAGGTGATCGACCTGCTGGGCAGGCGGCACGCGCTACCGGTGTTCTGGATCCTGCGGGACGGGCCGACGGCGTTCCGCTCCCTCGCGGCCCGGCTGGACGCCACCGAGTCGCACCTGTCCCAGCGGCTGCGTGAGCTGCGTGAGGCCGGGATCATCGAGGTGGACGAGGCAGGTGACTACCGGCTGAGCGCGCACGGACGGCGCCTGCAGGGCCTGCTCGAGCCCCTCGACGGCTGGGCGCGTCAGTGGTCCCGGCTCGGCCCGCGTGGGCGGGTGCCACGGGGATCGGCGACCCGCGGCCGCGGGGAGTCGTGACCACGGGCCGCCACGGGCCGCCACGGGCCGTCATGGCGGCGAGGAAGTACGACCGCGAATCCACGAGGTGTCGCGTCGCGCCGCGTCCGGCCTCAGGCCGGGCCGGGCCGGGCTGACGGGACGCGCGGGCCCGCCGGACCGGAGCAGCTCCGGCAGCCGGTCCGCCCGACAGGCCTCGCGAACCCGCCGGACCTGTCGGTTCGGCATACCGGCGCGTGGCAGCTCTGGATGTATCGGCTCGTAATATCGTCTTCCGTGGTAATCACCGGACCCGTCGTCACCCGGGACCATACGTCCAAAGTCGATCTTCCGCGCTTCCGGCTCGGCGCCCAGCCGCAACGTCTGCTCATGACCCTGCTCGGCGACTACTGGCACGGGTGCGAGGAGCACATACCGTCCGCGGCGCTGGTGCGTCTGCTGGCGGACTTCGACATCTCGACGGTCGGCGCGCGCGCGGCGCTCAGCCGGCTCGCGCGCCGTGGGCTGCTGGAGTCCTCGCGGGTCGGCCGCAACACCTACTACGGCCTGACCGGCCAGGCGGCCGAGGCGCTGCAGGACAGCGCCGTGCGCGTCCTGTCGTTCGGGCAGGCCGGAACCGGGTGGGACGGCAGGTGGGTCGTCGCCGCCTTCTCGCTGCCGGAGGAACAGCGTGACATCCGACATGCCGTTCGCAACAGGCTGCGCTGGCTGGGTTTCGCGCCGCTCTACGACGGCATGTGGGTCTCCCCCCGGCAGGAGGCGGAGGCGGTCATCCGGATGTTCGCCGAACTCGGCGTGCCCAACGCGACGGTCCTGACGGCGGTCGAGGCGACCGGGGTGGTCGAGACGGCCGGGACAGCCGGGACGGGCGGGATGAGCGCGATGGCCGTGGCGGTCGGCCCCAGACGACCGATCGAGGCCTGGGACCTCACCGAACTGCGCGCCCGTTACGAGGACTTCATCCGCACCCACACCCTCCTGCTCGGACGGATCAGGGCCGCCGACGTGGACCCGGCGGAGGCGCTGGTGGCCCGGACCGCGGTCCTGGACGCCTGGCGGCGCTTCCCCGGCCTCGACCCCGACCTGCCGCTGAAGCTGCTGCCGCCCCAGTGGCCGCGGGTACGGGCGCACGCCGTCTTCGCGGAGATATACGACGAGCTCGCGCCGTTCGCCGTCGACCGGGTACGGCAGGTGATCTTCTCGGTCGCTCCGGATCTCGCCGGCCTCGTCCGCCATCACACGGCCACCCGGCCGTCACCCGGTAGGCACGGCCGACAGGTACGGCTGACAGGTACGGCAGGCCGGCCCGTCACGCGCTGGGAGCGGCCGCCCGCCGCCGGGTGGCAGGGCCGGCATACGGTAGGCGGGTGAGCCTGTTCGACGCCGGGCTCGAGCAGGCCCTGGCGACGTCGGGTCCGCTCGCGGCCCGGCTGCGCCCCCGCACCCTCGACGAACTCGTCGGGCAGCGTCACCTGCTCGGCGCGGGCAGCCCGCTGCGGCGCCTGGTGGAAGGCGGCGGCACCACCTCGGTCCTGCTCTGGGGGCCGCCGGGCAGTGGTAAGACGACGCTCGCGCACATCATCTCCGGCTCCGGCGGGCGCCGGTTCCGGGAACTGTCCGCGGTCACCGCCGGTGTCAAGGACGTACGGGCGGTGATCGACCAGGCGCGGGACACGCTCGCGGTGTCCGGCGTCCGCACGGTCCTGTTCATCGACGAGGTGCACCGTTTCACCAGGACCCAGCAGGACGCGCTGCTGCCGGCGGTGGAGAACGGGCTGGTCACCCTGGTCGCCGCCACCACCGAGAACCCGTTCTTCTCCGTGGTGGCACCGCTGCTGTCCCGGTCGCTGCTGCTCACCCTGGAGCCGCTCACCGAGGACGACCTGCGCGTCCTGGTCCAGCGGGCGCTCGACGACCGGCGGGGGTACGGCGGCCGGCTGACGATAGACACGGACGCGGTCACCCATCTGCTGCGCCTGGCCGGCGGGGACGCCCGCCGCGTCCTGACCGCCCTGCAGGCCGCCGGCGACGCCGTCCTCGCCGCCGCGGCGACGGCAGGCCCGGGCCCGGCCGCCACCGCGGCGGCGGGCACCGGCGGCGACGGGTCGGGGCGGGTCGCCCGCCCGTCCGGATCGACCTCGCCACCCTCGAACGGGCGGTGAACCGGGCCGCGGTGCGCTACGACCGTGCCGGCGACCAGCACTACGACGTGTCGAGCGCGCTGATCAAGTCCGTGCGCGGCAGTGACGTCGATGCCGCCCTGCACTATCTGGCCCGGATGCTGGAGGCCGGAGAGGATCCCCGGTTCGTCGCCCGCAGGATGATCATACTGGCCAGTGAGGACGTGGGCCTGGCCGAGCCCGGGGCGCTCGGGGTGGCCGTGGCCGCCGCCCAGGCCCTGGAGATGGTGGGCCTGCCCGAGGCCCGGCTCGCGCTCGCGCAGACTGTGATCCATCTCGCGCTGGCGCCGAAGTCCAACGCGGTCATCCGGGCCGTCGACGCGGCCGTCGCCGACGTCCGCGCCGGGCGTGCCGGGCCGGTCCCGCCCCACCTGCGGGACGCGCACTACCCGGGCGCGGGCCGGCTGGGCCACGGCGACGGCTACCGGTACCCCCACGACCATCCGGGCGGGGTCGTGAGCCAGCAGTATGCCCCCGACCCGCTGGTGGGAGCGAGCTACTACCAGCCGAGCGGGCACGGGTTCGAGCAGCGGGCCGGGCAGCGGCTGGCGTTCCTGCGCGAGGCCCTCCGCGGCTCCGCCACCGCCAGCCCCGCGCCTGGCGGCGCCAGCACCGCCATCACTGCCACCACTGCCAGCGCAGCCGCCGCGCCCGCCGCCGGGGCTGTGGCCGGGGCTGTGGCCGGGGCTGTGGCCGGGGCTGTGGCCGGGGCCGCAGCCGGGGCAGATGTGGACGAGCCATCAGAGGCGAGTGACCACGAAGCCGGTCGCGCTCGGTAGGGTCACTCCAGGAACGTCGAGTTCGACGCTCCGTCGACCGTTGTCCGGGGGCTGTGGGTGCTCTCCCGCGGTGTTCCAGGGCCCGGGCCCGGCGGCGTGGGGAAAGATGACCCGCGTCGCCACCGGCCCGTCGGGGAGGGCCGTCGTCGCGGTGCCGGCGCGGCCGGTGTAGGGGGCCTGGTCGCGGAAATCCTGGACGTTCGGTCGCGCAGTTTGTCACGAATGTACGGCTTGTCACAAAGGTGTGGCCGGGTCACGGCCCCTGACAGCGGAGGCAGGGCACACATGTCCGGTGGTGCGATCGCGGGACTGATCGCGGCGGGGGCGTTCTCCGTGCTCGTCCTGTTCGGCTGCTACGTGTTGTTCAAGCTCGGGAAGATCTTCGACGAGGCAGCCGCCCGGGTCCGTCAGACCGGGCTGGCCATCGACGAGGGCACCGCGCGCGTGCGGCAGGCGGGTGCGACGGTGGACGAGGTGAACCAGGCGCTCAGCCACGTGAACAAGGAACTCGACCGGGTCGACGCCATCACGGCGAACGTACAGACGATCTCGACGAACATCTCCTCGCTCACGTCGCTGTTCGCGGCGACGGTCGGCGGCCCGGTCGTACGGGTCGCCGCGTTCTCTTACGGGGTCCGGCGGGCGGCGGCGAAGCGGGCCCGCGCCGACATCGAGTCACAGATCACGGCGGAGATCAAGGCGGAGCGGGCGGCGCAGCGTGCCTCCCGGCGGGCCGCCCGGCGGGCCGGCTCCGCCGCGCCGGCGGCCACGGTTCGCGGGGCCGACGTCGACAGCCGGAGCGCATGATGCCGCGGGTGTTCTACATCGCGCTCGGCGCGGCGGTGGGAGTGGTGACCGTGCGGCGTGCCGCCCGCGCCGTCTCCACCCTCACTCCGCAGCACCTTGCCGGGTCCCTCGTAGAGTCGGTGCAGGATTTCCTGGCCGACGTCCGGGAAGGGATGGCCGAGCGGGAGGATGAGCTTCGCCAGGCGCTGGGGCTGGATGACACCGGGCCGGACGACACCGGTGACGCGCGCGGTGCCGGCGGCCCGCCCGGCGCCGACGCCCCGGGTATCCCCGGTGCCCGTTCCGCGTGAGCGCGTCCCGGCATCGGCCTGGGTATCGGCCCAGGCATCGGCCCGCCCCGGCGGTCCGCGATGAACCGCCGGACGGGGGTGCATGTCGGTATCGATGTGGGCACAGTCAGAATAGGGGTCGCGGCCAGCGATCCTGACGCGAGGATCGCGTTCCCGGTGACGACGCTGCGACGGGGCACCCGGCTGAACAGCGATCTCGACGAGATTGCGATGATTGTGCGCGATCGTCATGCGGTGGAGGTCGTCGTGGGTCTCCCGACACGGTTGTCCGGTCTCCCGGGGCCGGCGGCCCGTAAGGCTCGGGAATACGCCGACCTGCTGGCGGCTCGCGTCGCCCCTGTCCCGGTGCGGCTTGTCGACGAGCGGCTGACCACGGTCGTGGCCCACCGCCGGATGGCCGAGCGTGGCCTGCGCGCACGGGACCGTCGCGCAGTCGTAGACCAGGAGGCAGCGGTGCAGATCCTGCAGTCCGCCCTGGACATCCCGCATGACGCGGGGGCGTCCGACGCCGTGGCCACCCGGCGCGAGCCGGATCGCCACGCGGACGACACGTGATCGGGGACGACCTCGACGAGCTGCTCGATGACACATCAGGCAGCCGGGCATCGTACCGCGGGCGACCCGCCGGTGGTGGCCGTGGTGGTCATGGCGGTCGCGGCGGCCGTGGCCGGGCTCGGCGGCGGGGCCGCACCGCGCCCAAGCTTATCGCGATCCTGGTGGTGGTGACCGTGGTCCTCTGCGGTGGGATCTACGGCGCGGGCAAGGTGATCGGACGCGTCACGGCCGGCGAGTCGGCGATCGACTATCCCGGGCCCGGTGACAGCTCGGTCATCATCCAGATCCAGGCCGGCTCGACCGCCCGGGACATCGCCCGGGTGCTCGCCTCCGCCGAGGTCGTGCGGACACCGGCCGTCTTCGTCAACGCGGCCGCGGCCGACGAACGGTCGCGTTCCATCCAGCCCGGCTTCTACAGGCTCAAGCAGCACCTGCGGGCGGCCGACGCGCTGGCCACGCTGCTCGACGTGAAGTCCCACACCCTGTTCCGGCTCACCATCACCGAGGGCATGACCGTCAAACAGGTGCTCACGACGCTGGCGGAACGCACCGGCCAGCCGCTCTCCACGCTCGAGGAGATCGTGAAGAACCCGGGCGAGCTCCAGCTGCCATCGTACGCGACCGGTGTCGAGGGCTATCTGTACCCCTTCACCTACGATCTGCGACCAGGCGCCTCCGCGACCGCCACGCTCAAGAGCTTCGTCGACAGGTTCAGGACGGAGACGGCCGCTCTCGATATCGAGGCGGGCGCGGCCGCGCTGGGGCGCACCCCTCAGGACATCATCACGATCGCCTCCATCATCGAGCGTGAGGTGAAGAACCCGAACGAGGGGCCGAAGGTCGCCCGGGTCATCTACAACCGGCTCACCGACACCTCCGGCCGGTTCCGTCGCCTCGACCTGGACTCGACCACCCGGTACGCCCTCAACGAGTACGAGGGCCCACTGACCCAGAGCCAGCTCGCCAGCAGCAACCCCTACAACACGCGCAGGGTGGCGGGCCTGCCGCCGGGGGCCATCTCCAACCCGGGGAAGTGGGCGCTGGAGTCCGCCCTGCACCCGGCCGACGGGCCGTGGATGTACTTCGTGTCCCTGCCGAGGTCGAACGTGACGATCTTCGCGACGACGGACCGGGAGTGGCAGGAGGCACTCGCCCGCTACCGCTCCGAGGGCGGGTCATGACCGCCAGAGGCCACCGGCCGCCCGCGGCCGTCGAGAGCCACCGGCCGCGAGCGGCCGTCGCGGGAATGCCGATAGCGCACTCACTGTCACCGGTGATGCACCATGCGGCATATCGCGCGCTGGGAATTGACTGGGACTACACCGCGGTCGCCTGCGACGACAGCGCGATCGGCGACCTGATCGCGCGGGTGCGCACCGAACCGGGCTGGGTCGGCCTGTCGCTGACCATGCCGCTCAAACGGGCCGTCCTGGCCTTCCTCGACCGGATCGACGACACCGCCGCGGCCGTCGGCGCCGTCAACACCGTCGTCGTCGAACGCGATGGCCAGCGTGACACCGGAGGTGACGTCCGGCGGGACACCGGACGCGGGACAGCCACCGGTGGGGGCGCCGACAGGGCTTCCACCGGGAACACCCGGGGGCTCATCACCGAGAGCGCTGGTGGGGGCGACGCCGGACCCGTGCGGCTGGCCGGCTTCAACACCGACGTCGCCGGAACGGCGCATGCCGTGACAACGGTCCTCGGCAACGGGCGGGCACCGCGCAGCCCGCTCGTCATCGGCGCCGGGGGCACCGCCCGGGCCGTGCTCGCCGCGCTCGCCGCGCTCGGCGCCGAGCGGGCCGACGTCCTCGCC
>NZ_CAAAFS010000276.1:0-4507 GCF_900634755.1 Protofrankia symbiont of Coriaria myrtifolia | reverse complement strand
GGGTCCGCCCCGTCCGCCGTGCCCGTGACACCGGCCGTGCCGGGCGGGTCGGCCATGTCGACCGGGTCGGTCGTGCTGGTTGTCGCGATCGTCCTTGCCGTCCTGTGCGTCGTCCCGGGGCTGACCCGCATGGTGGGCTTCTTCGGGCCGGTGGCGGGGGAACAGCCGCGCCGGCCGGCGCCGACCCGGGACACCCTGGGCCTGCTCACGGCCACCGTCGTCGTCGCGTTCGCGGCCAAGCTGACCGATCATGTCGCCTGGCTGCCGGCGTACGCCTACCTCGGGGTGGTCGGCGTGCTCCTGGCCGCCGTCGACGCCCGGGTCCACCGGCTGCCCGACGTGATCACCCTGCCGTCCTACCCGGTCCTGGCCGGGCTGTTCGGCATCGCCGCGGTCCTGGACGGCGGCCCGGGGCGCTGGGTGCGCGCCGTTCTCGTGGCCGTGGCCGTGCTCGCCCTGTTCACGGCCTTCTGGGCGCTGCCCGGCGCCGGTCTGGGCTTCGGCGACGTGAAACTGTCCGGTCTGCTCGGCGGCGCGCTCGGCTGGCTCGGCGTCCCGGTGGCCCTCACCGGGCTGCTGGCCGGGATCGCCCTTGCCGGGGTGTGGGCGCTGGTCCTGATGGTGACGCGGCGGGCAGGCCGGCGGACATCGATCGCCTACGGACCGTTCCTGCTGACGGGGGCGTTCGTCGGCGTCCTCGGCTGGAACGCGGGATAGCCTTCCGGACCATTCTCGTCTCGCGGGCATCCCGGCCGAAGGAGCTGGTTCCGGCGCGCCGGTGGCGTGGAAGACTGGCCTCATGCTGCGTTGGTTGACTGCCGGGGAGTCGCACGGGCCGGCTCTGGTGGCGACCGTGGAGGGGCTGCCGGCCGGTATCCGGGTGTCCAGCTCCCTGATCGCCGACGAACTTGCCCGACGTCGGCTCGGGCACGGGCGGGGCGCCCGGATGAGCTTCGAGCGGGACGAGGTCGAGCTGCTCGGCGGGGTCCGCCACGGCCTGACCCTGGGCGGCCCGGTGAGCGTCGTCGTCCGCAACACCGAGTGGCCGAAGTGGCGGGAGGTCATGGCGCCGGATCCGGTCGACGCCGAGGGGCTTGCCAGGTTGGCCCGCAACGCCCCCCTGACCCGCCCCCGGCCCGGCCATGCGGATCTTGCCGGTATGCAGAAGTACGGGTTCGACGACGCCCGCCCGGTGCTGGAACGGGCCAGCGCCCGGGAGACCGCGGCCCGTGTCGCGCTGGGCACGATCGCCAAGGCCCTGCTGCGGCAGGCGTACGGCATCGAGGTCGTCTCGCACGTGGTGTCGATCGGCGCTGTCGAGGTGCCGCCCGGCTCACCGTTGCCCCAGCCGGCCGCGATGGACGTGGTGGACGCCGACCCGGTCCGCTGCGCCGACCCGGCGACGAGCGTGCGGATGGTCGCCGAGATCGACGCCGCCCACCGGGACGCCGACACCCTGGGCGGGATCGTCGAGGTGCTCGCCTACGGTTGCCCGCCGGGGCTGGGCAGCTACGTGCACGGCGACCGCCGCCTCGACGCGCGGATCGCCGGGGAGCTGATGGGCATCCAGGCGATCAAGGGTGTGGAGTTCGGCGACGGCTTCACCACGGCCCGCCGCCGCGGGTCGCAGGCCCACGACGAGATCGAGTCGGTGCCCGCCGGGGACGCCCCGGAAGCGGCGGCGCACCCTGGGGGCATCTACCGGGTGCGGCGCGCCACCGACCGCGCCGGCGGCGTCGAAGGGGGGATGACCACCGGGGAGCCGCTGCGGGTCCGGGCCGCCATGAAGCCGATCTCGACGCTGTCCCGGCCCCTGTCGACGATCGACGTCGCCACCGGGGAGCGGGCGGTCGCGATCGCGCAGCGCTCGGACGTGTGCGCGGTACCCGCCGCCGGGGTGGTCGGCGAGGCCATGGTGGCGCTGGTGATCGCCGACGCGGCCCTGGAGAAGTTCGGCGGCGACTCGGTGGAGGAGTCCCGCCGCAACTGTGAGACGTACCTGAAGTCCCTGATCGTCAGATCGGAGCCGATATGATCGCCGCTGTCCTGGTGGCGGCCCGGTGACCGGCTCTCCGGACGCCGCCGGCGCCGCTGCCACTGGCGCCGCCGACGGTGTCGCCCTTGGCAGCGTTGCCGCTGAGGGTGCCGCCGCCGGCAGCGCTGCCGCGGCGGCCCGCGCGCGGCGGCCGGTCGTGGTGCTCGTGGGCCCGCCCGGGTCGGGGAAGACCACGGTCGGACGGCTGCTGGCGCGGCGGCTGGACGTGGCCTTCCGGGACACCGACGTCGACGTCGAGGCCCGGGCCGGGCGGTCCGTCGCCGACATCTTCGTCGAGCTGGGGGAGGAGCACTTCCGCACCCTGGAACAGGAGGCCGTCGCCCACGCCTTGGCCGAGCACGACGGGGTGCTCGCCCTCGGCGGCGGGGCCGTGCTGGACGAGGCCACCCGGCGGTCGCTGCGCGGGCACACCGTCGTCCACCTCGACGTCGGGGTCCACGACGCGGTGGCCAGGGTCGGCCTGGCCCGGGACCGGCCACTGTTGGTCGAGGGGCCGCGCACCAGGATCGCCGCGATGCTGCGAGCCCGCGCGCCGTTGTACGCCGAAGTCGCCTCCGCGGTGGTGGGCACCGTGGGGCACACACCTGAGGAGGTGGTCGGATTGGTCGAGAAGCTGCTGGTGGACCACCGGCATCACGATCATGTTGTCGCGTCGCCGGCGGGCCGGCTGCCCGGGCCGTTGGTCAGGCCGTGACGGCATCGTCCACGGCCCCGGTCCCCGCCGCCCCGCTGGCGTCCCCGGGGGAGCCGGCCGCCGGCGACGGGGTGACCCGCATCGAGGTCGCGCCCACCGGCGAACGTCCCTACCAGGTCGTGGTCGGCGCGGGCCTGCTCGGTGAGCTCGCCGAGCAGGTCGCCGGCCGTACCCGGGCCGCGGTCATCCACCCCCGCGCGCTGCGGGCGACCGCGGAGGCCGTGGTCACGGACCTGCGGGAGACCGCGAAGGTCGAGGCCCACGCGGTCGAGGTCCCCGACGGCGAGGAGGCCAAGCAGGCGCGCGTCGCCGGTTTCTGCTGGGACGTCCTCGGTCAGGTCGGCCTCACCCGCGATGATGTCGTGATCGGTCTCGGCGGCGGGGCGACGACCGACCTCGCCGGCTTCGTGGCGGCCACCTGGCTGCGCGGCGTCGACCTCGTGCAGGTCCCGACCACGGTCCTGGGGATGGTGGACGCGGCGATCGGCGGCAAGACCGGGATCGACATCGACGCCGGCAAGAACCTCGTCGGGGCCTTCCACCACCCGCTCGCCGTGTTCGCCGACCTGGCGACGCTGGCGAGCCTGCCCGTCAACGAGCGGATCTCGGGCCTGGCCGAGGTCGTGAAGGCCGGTTTCATCGCTGACCCGGCCATCCTCGACCTGCTCGAGGACGACCCGAGCGGGCTACGCCACCAGCGTGAGCTGATCGAACGGTCGATCCGGGTGAAGGCCGCGGTGGTGTCGGCCGACCCGCGGGAGGCCGGCCGGCGGGAGATCCTCAACTACGGGCACACCCTCGGGCACGCCATCGAGAAGGTCGAGGGGTTCAGCTGGCGGCACGGCGCCGCGGTGTCGGTCGGGATGGTCTTCGCCGCCTCGCTGAGCCGGCTCGCGCTGGGGCTCGACGAGCCCACCGCCGACCGGCACCGGGCGCTGCTCGAACGGATAGGGCTGCCCACCGTCTACCGGGCGGACCACTGGCCGGCGCTGCTCGACGCGATGCGGCTGGACAAGAAGAGCCGCGGCCGGCGGCTGCGGTTCGTCGTCCTCGAGGGGCTCGGCCGGCCGCGCATCCTTGAGGACCCGGATCGGGCGCTGGTCGTGGCCGCGTTCTCGGAGGTGGCCCGGGAGCTGTCAGACCTCCCCGGCGGGGACGAGCGGTGATGGCACCGTGACGCCCGCGGACCAGGCGCACGCGGGAGAAGGCCCGTCAGGCCCCGGCGCGCCGGGGCCTGCCCACGAGGACGCGGCCATGAAGGCTCAGCCGCTGAAGGCCCGGACGTGAAAGTTCTGGTGCTCAGCGGGGCGAACCTCGGCCGGCTGGGGCTGCGGGAGCCGGCGGTGTACGGCAGCCGCAGCTACGCCGATCTGGTGACGGTCTGCCAGAAGCTGGCCGGGGAACTCGGCCTGGCGGCGGACTGCCGGCAGACCGACGACGAGGCCACGATGTTGCGCTGGCTGCACGAGGCCGCCGACCTCGGCGTCCCGGTCGTGCTGAACCCGGGTGCGTGGTCGCACTACTCCTACGCGCTGCGCGACGCGGCCGCGCAGGTGACGGGCCCGCTGGTCGAGGTCCACCTGAGCCAGACCCATGCCAGGGAGGAGTTCCGGCACCACAGCGTGATCAGCGCGGTGGCGACCGGGACCATCACCGGTCTCGGTTTCGACTCCTACCTCCTCGCCCTGCGCACGATCGCGGCCCGCATCCACGATGCCAGCGCACCAGCGGATCCACCCCACCCAGCCGACCAAGCC
>NZ_CAAAFS010000275.1:0-2475 GCF_900634755.1 Protofrankia symbiont of Coriaria myrtifolia | reverse complement strand
CCTGACACCCGCCCTCTCCCGGACGCTGCGTAGTCATCCACAACCGTCGTAGCACTGCGATGCCGACCGGGCAGGCGGTGTGTGACTGGCCGCGCTCCCCGGACCACGCCGGAGGCGCTGCAGTGGGGATGGTCGGTGCCGGATCGCCGGGGGCAATTCGGCACCGACAAGTAAGGAGCGTGTGGCTGGCAGGGGTCCCCGGGCCGCGCCGGAGGCGCCGCCCGGGGCAGACTAGACTTTCGTGGGATCCCCGTCAGTCGAACGGACCAACCTGCTGGTCCGGCTGGAGAGTTGTGCGCAGTGGCAACCACAAATGATCTGAAGAACGGCATGACGCTCGATCTCGACGGCACCCTGTGGAACGTCGTCGGGTTTCAGCACGTCAAACCCGGGAAGGGCGGGGCCTTCGTCCGGACGACGTTGAAGAACGTGCTGACCGGCAAGGTTGTCGACCGTACCTTCAACGCCGGAGTGAAGGTCGAGGTGGCGACCGTCGACCGGCGTGAGATGAGCTTCCTCTACCGCGACGGCGCTGATTTCGTCTTCATGGACAGCGAGTCGTTCGACCAGATCCCGATCCCACCGGCGGTTGTGGGCGACGCGGCGGACTACATCCTGGAGAACGCGACGGCGACGGTCGCGCTGCACGACGGGGAGCCGCTCTACGTGGAGCTGCCCGCCAGCGTCGAACTGGTCATCGCGGCGACCGAGCCCGGTGTCCAGGGCGACCGTTCCACCGGTGGCAACAAGCCGGCGACGCTGGAGACGGGTGCCACGATCCAGGTGCCGCTGTTCATCACCACCGGGGAGAAGGTCAAGGTGGACACCAGAGACGGCCGTTACCTGGGCCGGGTGACGAGCTGAGCGCCCGGTCGAAGGCCCGCAAGCGCGCTCTCGACATCCTTTACGAGGCGGACCTGCGCGGGAGCAGCTTCACCGAGACGCTCGCGCAGCGGCTCGCCCAGTCCGATCCGCCGGTGCCCGAATACACGGTCTCGCTCGTCGAGGGTGTCGTCGAGCGGCTTGCCGACATCGACGAGATGCTTTCCGACCATGCCGAGGAATGGACCCTCGAGCGTATGCCGCCGGTGGACCGCAACATTCTGCGGATCGGCGCGCTGGAACTGCTGTGGCGTGAGGACATCCCCGACGGGGTGGCCATCGACGAGGCGGTGGCGCTGGCCGGGCTGGTGTCGACCGAGCGGTCGCCGGTCTTCGTCAACGGGCTGCTGGCGCGCCTGCTCGACCTCAAACTGGGCCGGACCTCGCGCTCGTAGAAGCACCCGCGCGCTCGCAGGAGCCTCGTAGGAGCACAACGGCTCGTAGGAGGCCCGTCATGGGAGACCCATGGGAACAGGGAGGCCCGCCGCAACAGTGGCCTCTTGCGGGAACAGCGTTGAGGTCCTGTTCGTTCGAGAGCTGGGTAGCCCCCGACCAGGCCGGGGACGAACCGGCTAAACCTGCTCACCTTCCGTCGGCGGCAGGAGGAAGCGAGCTGCCGCCGTCAGCCGCTCGGGCCTGTTGACACCCGTGACGGTGGTGTGCGCGGAGACGACAGTGGCTCCGCCGGTGGCCGAGCGGACCGGCGAGCAGGTCTGGTGGCCTCGCCGTCTACGGTCAGGCGGGGCCCGGGCGGCGGCCGGTCAGGCCGATTCGCTGATTCCGGCTTCCTGGCCCTGTTCCGGGCTCAGGACGCCCCATGAGACGAGCTGCTCGGTGAGCTTGCTCGGCGAGGTGTCGTAGATGACCGCCAGGGAACGCAGGTCCTCGTACCGGATGGACAGTACGCGGCCGTTGTAGTCCCCGCGCTGGCTCTGGATGGTCGCCGCATAGCGGGCGAGTGGGCCGCCGTGTTCCTTCGGAACCTGGGAAAGCCGTTCCAGGTCGAGGACGATGCGCGGAGACTGCTCGAGCGGAGCCACGGTGGAACCCTCGGGGAGGAGCTCTCCCACGGGGACACCGTAGAACTCGGCCAGTTCGGACAGGCGCTGCACCGTAACAGCGCGATCTCCGCGTTCGTAGGAGCCCACGACGACAGCCTTCCAGCGCCCGTGCGACTTCTCCTCGACGCCATGAAGCGAGAGCCCCTGCTGGGTGCGTATTGCTCGCAGCCGAGCACCGAGCGCCTTCGCATAGTCGGACATCGGAGTGCCCACTCCCGTCGTGGTCGATCAGGTGGAACCGGGGCTCTTGCCGCCGGTGGTTACCGATAGTAGTCCTGGGTCGGTTGTCGCTCACCACCAGGGGGGTCGTGTCGACACTTTCTTTGTACCACTTTCTGTAGCCCATCGATTGCACTAGGCGTTACGGGTAAGGAATTTCTGCGTCACGGACCGTTCGCGTGCGGGCGGTTCCCGTTAGGTAACGTGCAGTGACAATGCGTGCTGCCTGATACCGTCATCCGAACCGCTCCTTTAAGGACCGTCCCGTGAGGCGGGGAAGGAGGGCCCGGGTATGACCACGCCCACCCCGGAC
>NZ_CAAAFS010000274.1:0-3801 GCF_900634755.1 Protofrankia symbiont of Coriaria myrtifolia | reverse complement strand
GGACAGGCCCACCCCAGGTACGTCCGGATCGGGCACCCCCGGCGGCCCCGGCACGGCCCGCACGGTGCTCTCCGGCGCGGACATCGGCCGGGTGCTCACCCGGATGGCCCACCAGATCCTGGAGAAGACCGCCGGTGGGAACGGTGTCGTGCTCCTCGGTATACCCACCCGCGGCGTCCCACTGGCCCGCCGGCTCGCCGACCGGGTCCGGGCGGTCGAAGGCGTCGAGCTCGGCGTGGGCTCGCTCGACCCGACCATGCACCGTGACGACCTCCAGTTGCGTGCCGTCCGGCCGCTGGCGGTGACCGACCTGCCGGACGGCGGGATCGACGGCCGCACGGTGATCCTGGTGGACGACGTCCTGTTCTCCGGCCGGACGGTGCGGGCGGCGCTCGACGCGCTGGCGCAGTTCGGCCGGCCCCGGGTGGTGCAGCTCGCGGTGCTGGTGGACCGCGGGCACCGGGAGCTGCCGATCCGGGCCGACTACGTCGGCAAGAACATGCCGACGTCCAGGCAGGAGGCCGTCGCGGTCCGCCTCACCGAGACCGACGACCGGGACGCCGTGATGATCCTGTCGGAAGGAGCGGGCCGATGAGTCCGGGGGGTGCGCCGGAGCGCTCGGCGTGCCGGCACGGCCGGGCCGTCCCGCCGCCGCCCGCCGTGGCCGTGAGCGGGCCGGCCGCGAACGGGGGCCGGCCGTGAGCCGGCCCGAAGCGGCGGGGCCGGCATGATGCGCCACCTGCTGTCCACCCAGGATCTCAGCCTGGACGACGCCCTGCTGGTGCTGGACACCGCCGAGTACATGGCCACCGTCGCCGACCGGTCGGTGAAGAAGCTGCCGACCCTGCGTGGCCGTACCGTGGTCAACCTCTTCTTCGAGGACTCGACCCGGACCAGGACGTCCTTCGAGCTCGCCGCCAAGCGGCTGTCCGCGGATGTGATCAATTTCTCGGTCCGGGGGTCGAGCGTCTCCAAGGGCGAAAGCCTCAAGGACACCGCCCAGACCCTGGAGGCGATGGGGGCCGACGCCGTGGTCTGCCGGCATCCGGCCAGCGGCGCGCCGCACCGGCTGGCCGCCTGGGTGCGCGGCAGCGTGCTCAACGCCGGGGACGGCACCCACGAGCATCCGACCCAGGCGCTGCTGGACGCGTTCACCATCCGCCGCCGGCTCGGCCGGATCGAGGGCCTGTCCGTCACCATCGTCGGTGACGTCCTGCACTCCCGGGTGGCCCGCTCCAACGTGTGGCTGCTGTCCACGCTGGGCGCGGCCGTGACGGTGGTCGCCCCGCCCACCCTCGTCCCGGTCGGGGTGGAGCAGTGGCCGGTGACGGTCTCCTACGATCTGGACGCGGTCCTGCCCGGCAGCGACGTGGTGATGATGTTGCGGGTGCAGCGGGAGCGGATGACCGCGGCGTTCTTCCCCACCGAGCGGGAGTACGCCCGCCGGTACGGTCTGGATGCCGACCGACTCGCGGCGATGCCGCTGTCCGCGCTGGTCATGCACCCGGGGCCGATGGTGCGCGGCATGGAGATCGCCTCGGATGTGGCCGACTCGACCCGCTCGACCGTGGTCGAGCAGGTCGCCAACGGCGTAAGCGTGCGGATGGCGGTTCTGTATCTGCTTCTCGGCGGTACCAGGGAGGTGCCATGACGCGACACGGCGACACCGCCGGCGGACCCGCGCACGAGGCCGGGCGCTGGCACCTGCGCGGGGTGCGGCCGCTCGGCGGCGACCCGGTGGACCTGCTGCTCGACGGCGGGATCATCGCCGAGGCCGGCCGCGACCTGTCCGTCGTGGGCGCGACCGTCCTGGACGCCGACGGCCTGGTCGCCCTGCCCGGGCTGGTGGACCTGCACACCCATCTGCGCGAACCGGGCCGGGAGGACGCCGAGACCGTCGCCTCGGGCACCCGGGCGGCGGCGCTGGGCGGTTTCACCACCGTGTTCGCGATGGCCAACACCGAGCCCGTCGCGGACACCGCCGGGGTCGTCGAGCAGGTCTGGCGGCTCGGGCGGGACGCCGGGTACTGCGACGTGCGCCCGGTGGGCGCGGTGACCGAGGGGCTGCGCGGCGTCCGGCTCGCCGAGCTCGGCGCGATGGCATCCTCGGCGGCGGCCGTGCGGGTGTTCTCCGACGACGGCAACTGCGTGTCCGACGCGGTGCTCATGCGCCGGGCGCTGGAGTACGTCAAGGCGTTCGACGGGGTGATCGCCCAGCATGCCCAGGAGCCCCGGCTGACCGAGGACGCGCAGATGAACGAGGGGGTGGTCTCGGCGCGGCTCGGCCTGCCCGGCTGGCCGGCCGCCGCCGAGGAGGCGATCATCGCGCGGGACGTGCTGCTCGCCGGCCACGTGGGCTCCCGGCTGCACGTCTGCCACGTCTCCACCGCCGGCTCGGTGGAGCTGCTGCGGTGGGCGAAGTCCAAGGGCTGGCGGGTCACCGCCGAGGTCACCCCGCACCACCTGCTGCTCACCGACGACCTGGCCACCTCCTTCGACCCGGTCTACAAGGTCAATCCGCCGCTGCGGACCGCCGCGGACGTGGAGGCGCTGCGCGCCGGGCTCGCCGACGGCACGATCGACTGCGTCGCCACCGACCACGCCCCGCACGCCCCGCAGGACAAGGAGACCGAGTGGATGGCCGCCCGCCCGGGCATGGTCGGCCTGGAGACCGCGCTGTCGATCGCCATCATGACCATGCTGGAGACGGGGCTGCTGGACTGGGCCGGGCTCGCCGACCGGATGGCGATCGCCCCGGGGCGGATCGGTGGCCTGCCCGGCGGCTCCGGTGCCCCGGCCGGTGGGCACCACCACCCGCCCGCGGCCGGCGGGCGGCCGTCCCGGGCGCCCGCCCACGACGTGCACCCGGCCGGTGCCGGTGCGCTGTCGCTGTCGGCGGGAGCCGTGGCGAACCTGGTCCTCGTCGATCCGGTGGCCCGTTGGACGGTCGACGCCGGCGCGCTGGCCAGCCGCGGCCGCAACACTCCCTACGCCGGCCGCAAGCTGCCTGGACGGGTCCAGGCCACGTTCTTGCGGGGGCGTCCAACCGTGCTCGACGGGAAGATCGTATGACCGACCATCTCACCTTCGCCGCCGCGTTCGTGGCGCTGCCCGGCGGCCTTCCCCTGGCGGAACCCGACCGCGGCCCGGACCGGCTGGGCCTGCACCTGCTGTTCGCCTTCGGGTGCATCCTGCTGTTCATCGCCGCGGTGGACGCCATGCGCCGCAGCTGGCGCCACCGCGCCCGCCGTCAGGAGGAGGACCTGCCCGACCTGCCGGTGGTCCCCGAGACCATCGGTGAGGTGGTGGCCGCGCCGATCAAGGGCCTGTACCTGGGCACGGTGGACGCCGGCCACTGGCTCGACCGGGTCACCGCCCGCGGGCTGGGGGGCCGGGCCGACGCGTACGTCTCCGTCTACGACCGTGGCATCCGGGTGGACCGGGCCGGTAACGAGCCGTTCTGGATCCCGCGGGAGGCCGTGCGCGGCGCCCGTCTCGAACGGGCGCACGCCGGCAAGGTCGCCGGCGTCGGACGCATCATCGTCATCGCCTGGTCGCTGGGCGCGCACGAGCTGGAGACGGGCCTGCGCGGGGACGACCGGGCCCGCCAGCCCAAGGTGGTCCGCGCCGTGCACAGCCTGATCGGCCCGGGGCCGGCGCCCACCGACGGCGAGATCACCAGGCCTCATCCGGTCGGCCGGGCGGTCTCCCGGCTGCGCCCGCGGGCGCTGGGCGCCGCGGCCTCGGGGCAGGCTGCGGGGCAACGGCCCACGGGCGCCCGGCCCACGGGCGCAGCCGGGC
>NZ_CAAAFS010000273.1:0-10737 GCF_900634755.1 Protofrankia symbiont of Coriaria myrtifolia | reverse complement strand
CGCTGATGCCGCGGCGGGAGGATTTGACCAGCGTCCTGGTCATCGGGTCGGGGCCGATCGTCATCGGCCAGGCGTGCGAGTTCGACTATTCCGGGACACAGGCGTGCCGGGTGCTGCGTTCCGAGGGGCTGCGGGTGGTGCTGGTCAACAGCAACCCGGCCACGATCATGACCGATCCGGACATCGCGGACGCCACCTACGTCGAGCCGATCACCCCGGAGACGGTCGCCAAGATCATTGAACGGGAGCGCCCGGACGCGCTGCTGGCGACCATGGGCGGGCAGACCGCGCTGAACACCGCCATGGACCTGCACGCCGCGGGCGTCCTCGACCGCTACGGCGTCCGCCTGATCGGCGCGAACATCGACGCGATCCGCGCGGGCGAGGACCGGCAGGCGTTCAAGGACATCGTGGCCGCCGTCGGCGGCGAGACCGCCCGCAGCGCCATCTGCACGACCCCGCAGGAGTGCCTGGCCGCCGCCGAGGAGTTCTCCTACCCGGTGGTGGTGCGCCCGAGCTTCACCCTCGGCGGCGCCGGCAGCGGTTTCGCCCACGACGCCGACGAGCTGCGCCGGATGGCCGCGGACGGCATCGCCGCGAGCCCGTCCTCGGAGGTCCTGGTCGAGGAGTCCGTGCTCGGCTGGAAGGAGTTCGAGCTCGAGCTGATGCGCGACCGGGCCGACAACGTGGTCGTGGTCTGCTCGATCGAGAACGTCGACCCGATGGGTGTGCACACCGGCGACTCGGTGACGGTCGCCCCGGCGATGACGCTGACCGACCGCGAATACCAGCAGATGCGGAACATGGCCATCGCGGTCATGCGCGCGGTGGGTGTCGACGCGGGTGGGTGCAACATCCAGTTTGCCGTGGATCCGGCGACCGGGCGGCTCGTCGTGATCGAGATGAACCCCCGGGTCTCCCGGTCGTCGGCGCTGGCGTCGAAGGCCACCGGCTTCCCGATCGCGAAGATCTCCGCGAAGCTCGCGCTCGGGTACACCCTGGACGAGATCCCCAACGACATCACCCGCACCACGCCGGCCGCCTTCGAGCCGGCGCTGGACTACATCGTGGTCAAGGTGCCCCGGTTCGCCTTCGAGAAGTTCCCGGGAGCGGACCCGACGCTGACCACGACGATGAAGTCCGTCGGTGAGGCGATGGGGGTCGGGCGCAGCTTCGCCGAGGCGCTGCAGAAGGCGCTGCGTTCGCTGGAGCAGCCGTCGGCGGTGTTCGGCTTCACCGGCGATCCGGGGGACGCCGAGGAGCTGCTGGAGCGGGCCCGTATCCCGCACGACGGGCGGCTGCGCACGGTGCAGCGGGCGCTGCGGGCCGGGGCGGGCCGGCTGCGGGTGACCGAGGTGACCGGCATCGACCCCTGGTTCGTGGAGCAGATCGACCACCTCAACCGGGTCGCCGCCACCATCACCGGTGACCTGGTGGACCTCGCCCCGGCCGACCTGCTGCGGGCCAAGCGCCTGGGCTTCTCCGACGCCCAGCTCGCCGACCTGCTCGCCACCACCGAGGACGCCGTGCGCGCGGCCCGCCACCGCGCCGGCATCCGGCCCGTCTACAAGACCATCGACACCTGCGCGGCCGAGTTCGCCTCGGCCACGCCGTACCACTACTCGTCCTACGACAGCGAGACCGAGGTCGCCCCCAGCGACCGGCCCCGGGTGATCGTGCTGGGCAGCGGGCCCAACCGGATCGGGCAGGGCATCGAGTTCGACTACGCCTGCTGCCACGCGGTGATGGCGCTCTCGGACGCCGGCTACGAGACGATCATGATCAACTGTAATCCGGAGACGGTCTCCACCGACTACGACACCGCCGACCGGCTCTACGTCGAACCGCTCACCGTCGAGGACGTCCTGGAGGTCGTCCACGCCGAACAGCAGGCCGGGGAACTGGTCGGTGTGATCGTCCAGCTCGGTGGCCAGACCCCGCTGGGCATTGCCGCGCCGCTGGCCGCCGCCGGCGTCCCGATCGTCGGGACGGAGCCGCGCGCGATCCACCTGGCCGAGGACCGCGGCCTGTTCGGGCAGGTGCTTGCCCGAGCCGGGCTGCCCTCGCCGCCGCACGGGGTGGCGACCTTCTTCGACGAGGCCCGCGCGGTGGCGGAGCGGATCGGCTACCCGGTGCTGGTACGGCCGTCCTACGTCCTCGGCGGGCGCGGGATGGAGATCGTCTACGACGAGGCGATGCTGCGCGGCTACATCGAACGGGCGACCGAGATCAGCCCGCAGCACCCCGTCCTGGTCGACCGGTTCCTCGACGACGCCGTCGAGATCGACGTGGACGCGCTCTACGACGGCACCGAGCTGTACCTCGGCGGTGTGATGGAGCACATCGAGGAGGCCGGGGTCCACTCCGGTGACTCCGCCTGCGCGCTGCCGCCGATCACCCTGGGACGCGGCGAGCTGGAGCGCATCCGCGAGTCCACCCGGCTGATCGCCGAGGGCGTGGGCGTGCGTGGCCTGCTCAACGTCCAGTACGCGCTGCAGGCCGACGTGCTGTATGTACTGGAGGCCAACCCGCGGGCGTCACGGACCGTGCCGTTCGTGTCCAAGGCGACCGCGGTGCCGCTGGCGAAGGCCGCCGCCCGGGTGATGGTCGGCACGACCGTGGCGCAGCTGCGCGCGGAGGGGCTGCTGCCCGCCCACGGCGACGCCGCGATCCTGCCGCTGGACTCCCACATCGCGGTGAAGGAGGCGGTACTGCCCTTCGGCCGGTTCCGGGACGTCGGCGGCCGTGGGGTGGACACCGTGCTCGGCCCGGAGATGAAGTCCACCGGCGAGGTGATGGGCATCGACGCCGGTTTCGGCGCCGCCTACGCCAAGTCCCAGGCCGCCGCCTCCCTGTCGCTGCCGGTCTACGGCCGGGTGTTCGTCTCCGTGGCCAACCGGGACAAGCGGGCGATGATATTCCCGGTCAAACGGCTCGCCGACCTGGGGTTCGTCGTCTACGCCACCGAGGGGACCGCGCAGGTGCTGGGCCGCAACGGGGTGCAGGCGGTCGTCCTGGGCAAGCACTCCGTGCCCGACCCGAACCTGGTCGACTGCGTCGAGATGATCATATCTGGTCAGATCAACCTGGTGATCAACACACCGTGGGGGGTCGGGCCGCGGCTGGACGGATACGAGATCCGGGCGGCGTGCGTGGCCACCGGTGTGCCCTGTGTCACCACGATCCAGGGCGCCGCCGCCTGCGTACAGGCCATCGAGGCGCTGGTGCGCGGCGACATGGGCGTGCGGCCGCTGCAGAGCTTCCACGCCGGGCTGCAGGCTGCCTGGGAGCAGCCGTACGACCCCGACGCCAACCAGCCCGTTGACGATCAACGTACCGGCGGGCCCGGCACCGGGCGGGCCTCGGTCGGCGACACCCACCGGCAGACAGTGATCGGATGATGGTGGCCGGATGACCGCGTTCCCCCGGACCCGGCTGGGCAGCTGGACGTCACGCCCACCCCTGGCGGTCGCGCTGGACGTGCCCGACGGGCCGGCCGCGCTGCGCCTGGCCGCGGTGGTGGCCCCGCACGTGGCCGTCCTGAAGGTGGGTCTGGGGCTGTTCCACCGGGAGGGGCCCGGCGTCGTGACAGCCCTGCGGGACGTGATCACGGACGGGCCGCGCGGGACGGACGGTCTGTCCGGCGCGGCCGCGGACGGCCGGTCCGGGCCGCTCGCCGACGGGCTCACCAGCGTTCCCGCCGTCCCGGCCGCCCCCACTGCCGCGGCCAGCGCCACCGAGGAGCGGGTCGGGCTGTTCCTCGACCTCAAGCTGCACGACATCCCCAACACGGTGGCCGCGGGGATGCGCTCCGTGGCCCGGCTGGCGCCCCGGTACGTGACGGTGCACGCCGCCGGGGGCGCGGCGATGGTGCGTGCCGCGGTCGACGCCGCGCCCGACGTCGAGGTCGCCGCGGTGACCGTCCTGACCTCCCTGGGCGGCGCGGAGCTGGCCGCCGTGGGGTTTGCCGGGACACCGTTGGACGTCGTGCGCAGGCTCGCGGCACTGGCGGTGGCCGCGGGTGCCCGCGCGGTGGTGTGCAGCCCCCGGGAGGTTGCCGCGGTCCGTTCGGAAGTCGGAAGTGATGTGACTCTTATCACGCCCGGTATCCGTGCGGCAGGGTCGCGGCCCGATGATCAGGCGCGTGCCGCAACACCCGCCGAAGCTGTCGACGCAGGTTCCGATCTTCTTGTGGTCGGCCGTCCGATCATCGCCGCCGACGATCCGGGGATGGCCGCGGCCCGGTTCGTGGCCGGATGGCGACCCGGCCACGGTGCCGCTGACCTGGTGTGACATCACACAGGCCCCACTCCGGCCATCTCGAGGGGATCTGCCCGGTACGGTGGTCCGCGAGCGACCGAAAGCAAAGGGCGCGTGTGGCGGCAACCCGATTCAGGCCAACGTATGGACCCCGTCCTGTGGACAATAGTCCGCAGATGTGCCCGTACCGCCGGCTGGACCGAGACGCCCGTTATTCGCTAACTTGCGCGGCGCCGCGATCACCCCAAAGAAGGAGGCGTACCCGTGCCCCTGCCGCCCCTCACGCCCGAGCAGAGGGCTGCTGCCCTCGAGAAAGCTGCGTTGGCGCGTAAGCAGCGTGCGGAACTCAAGGAACGGCTCAAGAAGGCGGAAGTGTCCCTCGCGTCCGTCCTGGAGAGAGCCGACACCGACGAGGTCATCGGAAAGATGAAGGTGGCCGCTGTTCTGGAATCCCTGCCCGGCGTCGGCCGCGTCCGCGCCACAAGGATCATGGAGAGGCTCGCGATCAGCGACAGCCGTCGCCTGCGCGGCCTGGGCGCCAAACAGCGTGCCGCACTGGTACAGGAGTTCGCGAGTTCCTGAGCAACACCGGTGGCCGGCAGGCAAATGACACATATCTCTGGGCGCAGTGGGGTTGGTACGGCGTCCCGGCAATGGTGACAACCACACCGCGCCGGGCCGCCGTACCGACGTTTCTTTGCCGGCGCGTCTCTGCCGGTGCGCCACCGGGCGTGCGCGCATGCGGGCCCCGCACGGCCAGGCCGGCGAGGAGAGAGGCGGGCGGACGGCCGCGGGCCGCACGCGGGCCTGCTCGCCCAGGTCACCCCCGTTACCCGGTGACCGCCACGGTGGGTCGTAACACCGGGCGGTACACCGTCCGACCACAGTCGGGACCACACTCCGACCCGATCATGTTTTTTTGAGTGTGCGGCCGCAACACACTACGGTGTATGGATGCGGCTCACCGTTCTGTCCGGTCCGTCAGGCGTCGGGAAAGGGACCGTCGTCGCCGAGGTGCGTCGACGCCACCCCGAGGTCTGGGTTTCGGTCAGTTGCACGACACGCGCGCCGCGCCCGGGGGAGACCAACGGGGTGGAGTATCACTTCGTTGATGTCGAGGAGTTCACCCTGATGGTCAAGAAGGGTGAGCTTCTTGAGCATGCGATGTTCGCCGGTCATGCCTATGGAACCCCCCGCGCGCCGCTGGAGGCCCGTCTCGCCGAAGGGGTGCCGTGCCTGCTGGAAATCGAACTTCAGGGCGCCCGGCAGGTACGTGCGGGTATTCCCGACGCCCGGTTCGTCTTCCTCGCCCCGCCGTCCTGGCAGGAGCTGGTCCGTCGGCTCACCGGACGCGGCACGGAGCCGCCGGAGGTGATCGAACGCCGCCTTGACCGGGCCCGCACCGAGCTTGCCGCCGAATCCGAGTTCGACGCGGTGGTGGTCAACGACGACGTGACCCGGGCGGCGGCCCGGCTGGTAGCCCTGATGGACACCGACTAGTGCCTCGGCCGGGCCGTCCGGCCGTCCGCCCTCCCCGCGCCGCCTGCTCTACTGTTATGGAGGCCGTACCGTTGCGGTCCGAGGGTACGGCTGAGGGCGTGGACGCCCACCGGCCCGCGGCCCCGGGTCGCGGGGCCCGGCGGGGCCGCCGCGGTCCCGGGCATCCGCCCCTGACCCTGTTCTCCAGGACCACATCCTGACCATGCTGTCGGTTCGCCAGCGGGCTGACAGCCCCGTGTTTGCGGAAGGACACCGTGTCCGGCACTGTCGCCCAGCCCGAAGGCATCACCAACCCGCCGATCGACGAGCTCCTGGAAGCCACCGACTCCAAGTACAGTCTGGTGATCTACGCAGCCAAGCGGGCCCGGCAGATCAACGCCTACTACTCGCAGCTCGGCGAGGGCCTGCTGGAGTATGTCGGCCCGCTGGTCGACACCGCCAGCGCCCAGGAGAAGCCGCTGTCCATCGCGCTGCGCGAGATCAACGCGGGTCTGCTGACGCACGAGACCGTCGGCGAGCCCCTGCCGCCGGCCTCCTGAACGCCTCCTCGGCAGCCACATGTCGGCCCCGTGCCACACCTGCACCGGTGCCACACGCCACCGGTGCAGGTCCAGGTGTCGCCGGGACGCCCAGCGCCAGCGTCAGCACACCCGGTACATCGGATGTGGGACGCCCGGCGCCCCGGGGTACCCGGTGCCATCGGGGACACCTGTTCCACCGGGACATGACCGTTGATGTCCGCTGACACCGCCGGCAGCGACAACGGCACCGGGAGCGGCACCGGTGCCGCTGTCCCCGCGGCCGTGCAACGTCCCCGCGTCGTGCTGGGCGTCTCCGGTGGGATCGCCGCCTACAAGGCGGTCGAGGTGCTGCGCCAGCTCACCGAGACCGGTCACGACGTCCGGGTCGTGCCCACCGCGGCGGCGTTGCGGTTCGTGGGCGAGCCGACCTGGGCGGCGCTGTCCGGGCATCCGGTGGCCACCGACGTCTGGACCGACGCGGCCGAGGTGGCACACGTCCGGCTCGGCCGGCAGGCCGACCTGGTGCTCGTCGTCCCCGCCACGGCGGACCTGCTCGCCCGCGCCGCCACCGGACGCTCCGACGACCTGCTCACCGCCACCCTGCTCACCGCCCGGTGCCCGGTGATGTTCGCCCCGGCCATGCACACCGAGATGTGGGAGCACCCGGCCACCGTGGCCAACGTGGCCACGCTGCGCTCCCGTGGCTGCCTGGTCGTCGACCCGGCCGTGGGCCGGCTGACCGGCGCGGACTCCGGCGCCGGCCGGCTGCCGGAACCGGTGGAGATCGCCGCGCTGGCCCGTTCCGTGCTGGCCCGTTCGGCGCTGGCCCGTTTCGCGTCAGCCCGCTCCGTGCCGGCTGGCAGCACGCCGGCCGGCCCGGAGCGGGCAGGCACGGTGCCGGACCTCGCCGGCCGGCGGGTCGTCGTCAGCGCCGGCGGCACCCGGGAGCATCTCGACCCCGTCCGCTTCCTGGGCAACTCCTCCAGCGGACGGCAGGGCTACGCCCTGGCCAGGGCCGCGCTCGCCCGGGGCGCGCAGACCGTCGTGGTAGCGGCCAACGTGGCGCTGCCGGACGTCGCCGGGGCGCGCACCATCCCGGTGGTGTCGACCGCGCAGCTGCGCGAGGCCGTGCACGCCCAGGCGATCCAGGCGGATGTTGTGATCATGGCTGCCGCGGTCGCGGACTTCCGGCCCGTGGCGCGGGCGTCCTATAAGATCAAAAAGGGTGACGGCGTCCCCGAGCCGGTGGCGCTGGCACACAACCCCGACGTGCTGGCCGAGCTCGTAGCCGCCCGCCGCCCGGGCCAGCTGCTCGTCGGCTTCGCCGCCGAGACCGGCGGGCCGGGCGTGGACATCGTGACCCTCGGCCGGGAGAAGCTCGCCCGCAAGAAAGCCGACCTGCTGGTCGTCAACCAGGTCGGCGACGGGCTCGGGTTCGAGGTCGACCACAACGCCGCCGTGGTTCTCGGCGCGGACGGCACGCAGACCGCCATCGAACGGACCAGCAAGGACCTGCTCGCGCACCAGGTGCTCGACCTGGTCGTGACACGACTCGCTGTAGCGGATGGCTCCGTTGTCGGCCTGCCCGCCGGTACCCGCCGGTAGACTTCGCCCGAATCAGACTGGATCTCCCAGGGGGTCATGACGTGGCGACGCGCCTGTTCACTTCCGAGTCCGTTACCGAGGGGCATCCGGACAAGATCGCTGATCAGATCAGTGACTCCATCCTCGACGCGATGATCAAGGATGACCCGCGCAGCCGGGTCGCGGTCGAAACGCTGATCACCACCGGCCAGGTCCACGTCGCCGGTGAGGTCAGCACGGACACCTATGTGGACATCGCCGCCGTTGTCCGCGAACGCGTGCTGGAGATCGGCTACGACTCGTCCAAGAAGGGCTTCGACGGCGCGTCCTGCGGGGTGAGCGTGTCGATCGGGTCGCAGTCGCCTGACATCGCCCAGGGGGTCGACACCGCCCACGAGGCCCGGGTGGGCGGCGCCGGCGAGGACGAGCTCGACCGCCAGGGCGCCGGCGACCAGGGCCTGATGTTCGGCTACGCCTGCGACGAGACCCCCGAACTGATGCCGCTGCCGATCGCGCTCGCCCACCGGCTCGCCCGCCGCCTGTCCGCCGTCCGTAAGGAGGGCCGCATCGGCTACCTGCGCCCCGACGGCAAGACCCAGGTCACCATCGAGTACGCCGACGGCCGGCCGGTGCGGCTGGACACCGTCGTCGTCTCCACCCAGCACGCGGCCGACATCGACCTCGACACCCTGCTCGCGCCCGACATCGCCGAGTTCGTCGTCGCCCCGGAGCTGGCCGCCCTCGACATCACCACCGACGGGCACCGGCTGCTGGTCAACCCGACCGGCCGGTTCGAGGTGGGAGGCCCCATGGGGGACGCCGGTCTCACCGGACGGAAGATCATCGTTGACACCTACGGGGGGATGGCCCGCCACGGCGGCGGTGCCTTCTCCGGCAAGGACCCGTCCAAGGTCGACCGGTCGGCCGCGTACGCGACGCGCTGGGTCGCCAAGAACGTCGTCGCCGCCGGGCTCGCCCGCAGGTGCGAGGTACAGGTCGCCTACGCTATCGGCAAGGCGCACCCAGTCGGCCTGTTCGTCGAGACCTTCGGTACCGGTGTGGTGCCCGACGAGCAGATCCAGGACGCCGTGACCGCCGTCTTCGACCTCCGGCCGGCCGCGATCATCCGGGACCTGGACCTGCTGCGGCCGATCTACACCCAGACCGCCGCCTACGGCCACTTCGGACGCCCGGAACTCGACTTCACCTGGGAGTCCACCTCCCGAGCCCAGTCCCTGGCCGCGGCCATCCGCTGACCCCAAATTTTCGCGAAGCGAAAATTTGGGGCCCCTGCCTCTGGGCTTCGTGGGGGGCGCGTCTGTAAGCGGGTGTCCCCGTGGGGGATGGACGATCTGTCGTAGGGGGCTGGTACCAAACAGGTATGCCCGAACAACTTGGGGTCTTCGTCGGGCTGGACGCCGCAGCCGGCCCGATGGCTGGTCTGGCCGCCGGGCCAGCGGCTGGCACGGCCCCACCGGCGGACGGGGTGGCCGCCGCGGGGGTGGATGTCGGCGTGCCGGCGCCCGCTCGGGGTGCCCGCTCGCCTCGCCCGGCGTCCTCGCGAGTGGGTACTGGCAGGAAGACCGCCGCCGCTGTAGGGGCGCCGGTCACCGCGAGCGAGCTGCCGGTCGCCCGGGTTGCGGTGGACGTCGGGCACGCCCATCTGGACCGGCCGTTCGACTACCTGGTGCCGCGGCAGTGGGCGCAGGAGGCCGTCCCCGGCGCTCGGGTCCGGGTCCGGTTCGCCGGCCGGCTGCTGGACGGTTTCATCCTCGAGCGCTGTGAGCGTTCCGAGCACACCGGCCGGCTCGCCTTTCTGGCCAGGGTCACCTCCGCGGAGCCGGTCCTCGCCCCCGACATCGCCGAGCTGGCCCGGGCGGTGGCCGACCGTTACGCGGGCACGGTCGCCGACGTGCTCCGGCTCGCCGTCCCACCCCGGCACGCCCGAGTGGAGAAGGAGACCAGGGCACAGAAGAAGCCTCCCGTCAGCTCGACGTCCCCCGCCGGCCCGCCGGCGCCGGCCGACCCACCGGCACGGCCGACGGCGGCCGGGCCGGCGGTGGATGGGGCTACAGCAGCTGGGACGGCGGTGGCTGGGAGCACGGCGGTGGCGGTGCGGGTGGGGCTGTCCGGTGTCTGGGCGGACTATCCCGACGGGGAGCGGATGCTGGCGGCCCTGCGTGCCGGCGGCAGCCCCCGGGCCGTGTGGTGGGCGCTTCCCGGGCCGTCCTCCTGGCCGGCGATGGTCGCCGCGGCCGTGGCCGCCACGGTGGCGTCCGCCCGCGGGGCGGTGGTCGTCGTGCCCGACCACCGTGACGTCGAGCGGGTCGCCGCCGCGCTGATGGACGTGCTCGACCCGGACGATTTTGTCGCGCTGCGTGCCGATCTCGGCCCGGCCGAACGCTACCGGCGCTTCCTCGCCGTCCGCCGCGGGCAGGCTCGGGTGGTCGTGGGAACCAGGGCTGCCGTGTTCGCTCCGGTCACGGACCTCGGGCTGATCGTCGTCTGGGACGACGGGGACGACCTGCACGCCGAGCCGCGTGCCCCCTATCCGCACGTCCGGGACGTCGCCGTACTGCGTGCCCGCCAGCAACGGGCGGCGCTGATCGTCGGTGGCTGGTCGCCGTCGACCGATGCCGAGGCGATGGTGCGCGTCGGCTGGGCATCGGCCCTGATCGCGCCGCGCCCGGTGGTCCGGGCTGTCGCGCCCCGGGTCGAGGCGACGGGCTCGCAGGTCGAACAGGCCCGGGATCCGGCGGCGCGGGCGGCGCGGCTGCCGTCGCTGGCCTGGCGTGCCGCGCGGGACGCGCTGGCCGCGGGCGCGCCGGTTCTCGTGCAGGTGCCGCGGCGCGGGTACCAGCCGTCGCTGGCC